>CAMDHS010000096.1 GCA_945898115.1 Comamonas sp. lk | reverse complement strand
GCTGCCGGCCTGGGCGCGGTTGGCCAGCACCGCGTCGCGCAGCTTTTGGTAGGCAAAAAACTGCACCTTGGTGTCGATGCTGAGCTGCAGATCTTTGCCGGCCTCGGGCGGCACGGTCTCGCCCACCTGTTCCACGGCGCGGCCCAGGCGGTCCTTGATCACATGGCGGCTGCCCGCGCGGCCCAAGAGCGCGCTGTTAAACAGCAGCTCCACGCCTTCTTGGCCGTTGTCTTCTACGTTGGTAAAGCCCACCACGTGCGCAGCCGCTTCGCCTTCGGGGTACTGGCGGCGGTACTCGGTGCGCTGGTAAATGCCCTTGAAGTTGAGCTCGGTGATCTTTTTGGCGTTGTCCGGGTCGATCTGGCGCTTGAGCCAGACAAAGGTTTTGTCCTCGTCGGCCAGCTTTTTGGCCAGATCGGCTTCGGGCATCTCCAGCAGCTTGGCCAGTTGCTTGCGCTCGGCGGCGTCCAGCGACACATCCTCTGGAATCGCCCAAATGCTGGGCGCCGGGACGCTGGACGCCAGAATCAGACCATTGCGGTCCAGAATGCGGCCGCGGTTGGCGGGGAGTTCAAGCGTGCGGTTGTAGCGCACCTCGCCCTGGCGCTGGAAAAAGTCGTTGTTGAACACCTGGATATAGGCCGCGCGTGCGCCCAGGCCCATAAAACCCAGGGCCACTGCGCCCACCACAAACTTGCTGCGCCAAACCGGCGTGCGGCTGGTCAGCAAGGGACTGGCGGTGTACTGGATGCTGCGGCTCATGGTTGCGCCTGGGGCGCGTCGCCCTTGCCCAGGTACATGGTGATGCCGGGCGTGACCTGGCGCATTTGCAGCTTCTCGCGCGCCACGCGTTCCACCCGTGCGGGCGTGGCCTGGCTGCGTTTTTCGACCTGCAGGCGCTCCAGCTCGGTTTCCAGGCGGCGCGCTTCACGGTGGGCTTTTTCAAGTTCGGTAAACAGGCGGCGCGACTCGTATTGCACGCCCACCAGGTACATGGCGCTGCCCAGCGTTGCCAGCACCAGCAAAACGGTGATGCGGGTCATGCGCGCGTACCCGGGGCGGTGGCGCTGCGCACTGCCACCCGCATGATGGCGCTGCGGGAGCGCGGGTTGCCCGCTACCTCAGCGGCGCTGGGGCGGCTGCGGCCCAGCGCGCGAAGGCGCATGGGCTTGGGCGCGGCAAAGGGTGTGCGCCGGTCGTATTCGTCTTTGGAATGCTTGGCAATGAACTGCTTGACGATGCGGTCTTCCAGAGAATGAAAGCTGATCACCACCAGACGGCCACCGGGCTGCAACACCACCAGGGCGGCGTCTAGCGCCTGCTGTAGCTCTTCAAGCTCGGCATTGATGAAAATCCGAAAAGCCTGAAATGTGCGCGTTGCAGGGTTCTGGCCCGGCTCGCGGGTTTTGACCGTGTCAGCCACGAGTTGGGCCAGTTCGGTGGTGGTTGCAAGGGGCCCGAGCTCCTGTCGGCGCGCGACAATCGCCTTTGCAATACCGCTAGCAAACCGTTCTTCGCCGTAGTCACGTATCACCTCCGTAATGTGTTCAAGGTCCGCATCGGCCAGCCACTGGGCTACGCTGATGCCGCGCGTGGTGTCCATGCGCATGTCCAGCGGGCCCTCAAAGCGAAAGCTAAAACCCCGCGCCGGACTGTCAATCTGGGGCGAACTCACGCCCAGGTCCATCAAAATGCCCGCCACACTGGCCGTAGGCAGTTCGCCCAAATGCGAAAAACCCGTCTGCCGGATCGAAAAGCGCGGGTCGGTGATATCGCTGGCCCGGGCCACCGCCTCCAGGTCGCGGTCATACGCAATCAGGCGACCTTGGGCCGAGAGGCGCGACAAAATGCGCCGGGAGTGTCCGCCGCGGCCAAAGGTAGCGTCCACGTACACGCCGTCTTCGGGGGGGGATGTGCTTTCAGAGGTGTTTTCGAGAAGTGCGTCCACCGCTTCTTGCAGCAAGACCGTGGTGTGCTCCATCGTTGCGTCCATAGCGGCGCTCAAAAGGAGAAGTCTTTGAATACGTCGGGCATCTGCTCTTGCATGGCACGGGCTTCCTGGGCTTCGTAAGTGGCTTTATCCCACAGCTCGAAGTGGTTGCCCATGCCCAGGAGCACGGTGTCTTTGCTAATGCCCGCGCTGGTGCGCAGCTCGGGAGAAATCAGGATGCGCCCGGTGCTGTCAAGCTCCACGTCCATGGCGTTGCCCAAGAAGATGCGTTTCCACCACTGGGCCGACATGGGCAGTGCGGCAATGCGGTCGCGAAACAGGTCCCACTCGGGGCGGGGAAAGACCATCAGGCAGCCGTGGGGGTGTTTGGTGATGGTCAACAGGCCGGCGGCCACGGCGCTGAGCACGTCACGGTGCCGGGTCGGCATAGACAGCCGCCCCTTTGCATCTAGCGTGAGTGACGAAGCACCTTGAAAAACCACAGAGACCCTCTTTTCCGATGCGCATGGTTCAATGGCCTCGCTCTGCCAGATTTACCACTAAATTGCACTTTTTTGCACTTAGTTGCACTTTACCAGTAAATTTGAGCTCTGCGACCGCGTTAGATCAATTTTTTCCAATGAAATCAAAGACTTAGAAGCGTTCTTTCACCAAGAATTGAGTGAAAAGTTGTTCTAAATTAAGCACTTAGGCTCTCTAATGAAAGTAACGCTTGAAATGGACGGCGAGAAGGTCGCCAAGCTGCTCAGGCCACCTTTGCGCCCGGCGCGGCCGCAATGACCGAAAAAGCGCGCTGCGGTGTGAACTAGCGCAAATCGCGCAGATGCACCTGCGCCAAGGCGTCAATACCGGCGCTGCCCCACGCCACGCCGACCAGCAGGGCTACGTTCTGCAGGTGCACATCGGCCATTTTTTCTTGGGCGCTGCCCAGCCATTGCCGCAACTGTGCAATGGCGTCTGCGTCCATGCGCACCAGTGCCGCGCAGGCGACTGTGATTCGCTGGGGCTTTGGATGGGCGGGGAGTTCGGGCAATCCCAGCCCGGTTGCACCCAGCACCTGGCCAGACAAATGCCAGGGCGTGTCTTTGGGTGTCTGGCTTCGCGCTGGCTCGGGCACCAGCGTGTCGCCGATGAAGTGGATCTCTGACGCCTTCCACTCCGGGGCTGACTCAATATAGGTCAGACAAAAATCGGTGGCAGCGGCATCAAAGGCCGCGCGCATCTGCATCAGGCCCAGCAAGCAAAAACGAAGTTCCCACAGGCCGCGCGCCACTTGCGGCTGGCCTTGCGGCGTGGCCTGTTGCAGCACGTGGAGCAAGTTGGGTGTGTCCACAAAAATCAGCTGCGAGGGCGCGCCTTGCGCTTGCGTGAAACAGGCTACCAGTTCTGCGCTGGCAGCGGCGTCCAGTGTACTCAGCGAAGTCCAATCCACCCCGAAGTGGCGATTGGCCAGCCAGTGGGCGCGCAATTTGCGCGCTGCAGAAGCGTTTAGCACAGAGGGGCAGCGCCATACCCGCGCATCGTCCAGGGCTGAGGCCGCGAAGCGGGTGTCCTCAGGCGGGGCGCCTGGACTGGTTTTGCCCGTGTTCACGCGCGCCACCGAGGCCGTATGCCATTGCGGCGTGCCGCCTTCCCAATAATCAAAATACTCCAGCACCGACCAGTCAAACTGGGCCTGGTTGCCGGTGGCGCGGTAAATATCTAGCAAGCCGAGTCGGCGCTGCAACTGCACCGCGCGTTCACCCGGATCGCGCAGGGCGCGCAGCAGGTGTTGCGCTGCGCGGTCATAGTCTGCGCTGGCGAAGAGGGTGGCGGCGGTAGACAGCGCCGCATCGTACAGTCCCAGTTTTTTCGGGCTGGTCGCCAAGATAGATGCCACTGGCGCCGGCGCCGGCGGCGCAAAATTACTGTCCAACGCAGGAGTCAAGAGCACTGAGCTGGGCATTTCAGCATGGTGCATGACCTGGGTCAGCACACCGCTCGTTGCAGGCAAAGCGGATAACAGTGAGACCGTCGCCAGCCCAGGCGTTTCCGACAGCAGCGAAGCTCCCGCCAAACCGGATAGATCGCTGAACTCGGAAACACTGCGCCTGCCACGGCTTGCCAGCCACAAGAGGTCAAGCTGCGCCTCGATTTGGTCGATTTTTTTAAGCGTGTCGCCCCGGGCTTTGCCTGCGGTCGCTGCGCGCATAGGCATGCCTGCGAGCGTGCGTTCGGACGCATCGCCACCTTCGCGTTTGAGAACGCTGCGCAAGTAGGCAAATTCCTGCTTGCGCACCAAATGAACTTGGCGCATCCATTCGCTGCGAACTGGCAGGGAGGGCGCGCCGTGGTCTTCGGCTAGCGCAGCTGCGCTGGCGTCTGGACCGCGCGGGGGGTTGAAATCACTCACAGCCACAGGCCCTCGCGCGCGGCAAGCGCTTTAGTCACCAAACATTTTTTGCTTGAGCTCGCGGCGCTGTTGCGCCTCGAGTGACAGCGTGGCGGTGGGGCGCGCCAGCAAGCGACCGACACCAATGGCTTCACCGGTTTCGTCGCAGTAGCCGTAGTCGCCGGCGTCAATGCGGGTGATCGATTGCTCGATTTTTTTGAGCAACTTGCGCTCGCGGTCGCGGGTGCGTAATTCCAGCGCGTGCTCTTCTTCGATGGTGGCGCGGTCGGCTGGGTCGGGTACGACGGAGGTGTCTTCCCGCAGATGCTCGGTGGTTTCACCGGCATTGCTGAGGATGTCGCGTTTTAGAACGCTGAGTTTGAGTTTGAAGGCGGCCAGTTGCACGTCGTTCATGTACTCGGAGTCAGGCATGGCCAGCAGTTCGGCGTCGGTCAGGCGATCTACCGGAGTGGTCTTCCAGTTGTTGGTCAGCTTGGTGTCTTTTTTGATGATTGCGGGAATCACCGGAGCGGCAAACGGAGCGTGGCTCGAGGGGTTGAAGCTGGCTTTGGCAGCGGTCGAGGCAACCGACTGCGCCATCGAAGGCACGGTCAGTTGGGCCAGGCGCGACGAGGGTCGGCCCGACTTGGTGGGTATGGAGCTTACGACGCCAGGCACGGACAAAGGGGCGGCAGGTTTTGGGGGAATTGCATTCACAGGGGGATTGGCTTTGGGTTCGACCACGACGGCAGGCGTATTGGCTTTGGTTTCTTTGGAAGGGGTTTTCGCCACAGCGACTGCTGCGACCGGCTTTTTGGGGTCCGCTGGCTTGGCAGCGGCGATAGGTTTGGCGCTGGGCTTGGCTGGGGCGACTTTTGCTACAGGGGCCTTTACCGGCACCGATTTTTTACCGGCGGGCGCTGCGAGCGGCTTGGCGGTGGCACTGGTGGTAGCTTTGGCCGGTGCCGGTGCTTTCTTGGCGGGTGCGGCTGGGGAAGCAAGCTTTTTAGAAGGAGCGGGCTTTTTTGTCGCTGCTGCAGCTTTGGCGGGTGCGGTTGGGGCCGCAGGCTTTTTCGCCGCAACTGCGGCCTTCACGGGTGCGGCCTTGGCGGGCGCCGCTGGCGCAGCTTTGGTTTTAGACGGTACAGCGGCGGGTTTGGCTGCAGATTTGGCTGTTTTGGCTGTCTTGGCAGACGCAGTGGTTCCCGCGCTTGCTTTGCTGGTGCTTGCTTTGGTGGCTTTCACTTCTTGTCTCCTAACAGAAACGCGATGGTCAGGGATCCGGGTGTCTGTTTCCCCGGCACGGGACGCGGGCACGCTGCCAGCCCCTTCGGCGCGGGAGTGTACAGGTTTAGCCATGGGAATCCCCATCATTTGCAAAAGTGCGACCAACATACGGCATCCTGAAAAAAAGAGGAGGATTTAGCGGTGAAATTGCTGCACTGCAACAACGCGCCGATTGTCACCGAAAATTACACCAATGCCTGCTCCATCCCTTGCAGCAAGATGTCTTTGGGCAGGTCGATGCCAATAAACACCAGTTTGCTGTTTTTGACCTCATCGGGCGCCCAGGCCGGCCCCAAGTCGCTGCCCATCAGTTGGTGCACGCCCTGGAAAATCACCTTGCGCTCGCTGCCCTGCATATATAGAACGCCCTTGTAGCGCAGCATGCGCGGGCCGTAGATGTTGACGATGGCGCCCAAAAAGTCTTCGAGCTTGGCCGGGTCAAACGGTCGCTCGGACTTGAAGACGAAGCTTTTGACATCGTCGTCCACATGGTGGTGGTGGCCGCTGTGGTCGGCGTGTGCGTGGGAGGGGTGGTTGCAGGCTTCACCGTGTTCATGGTCGTCGTGCCCATGGTCATGCCCGTGGTCGTGGTCATGCGTGTCGGCGCTCAGGAAATCGGGGTCAATGTCGAGTTTGGCGTTCAGGTTGAAGCCGCGCAGGTCAAAAAAGTCCTTGATCGCCACGTTGCCAAAGTGCACCGTGTGCTGCGGCGCGCGCGGGTTCATGTGCTTTAAGCGGTGTTGCAGCGCATCCAGCGCGTCAGGCGAGACCAGTTCGGACTTGCTGATGAAGATCTGGTCGGCAAAACCCACCTGGCGGCGCGCTTCTTGGCGGTCGTTGAGCTGGTCGGGCGCGTGTTTGGCGTCCACCAGCGTCAAAATCGCATCCAGCAGGTAGGACTCAGCCACCTCGTCGTCCATGAAAAAGGTCTGCGCCACCGGGCCGGGGTCGGCCAGGCCGGTGGTCTCGATCACCACGCGGTCAAAGTCGAGTTCGCCTTTGCGCTTTTTCTCGGCCAGGTCTTGCAGCGTGGCGCGCAGGTCTTCTCGGATGGTGCAGCAGATGCAGCCATTGCTCATCTGGATGATTTGCTCTTTGGTGTCGGACACCAGAATGTCGCTGTCGATGTTTTCTTCGCCAAACTCGTTTTCAATCACCGCGATTTTTTGGCCGTGCGCCTCGCTCAGGATGCGTTTGAGCACGGTGGTCTTGCCTGCGCCTAAAAAGCCGGTCAGGATGGTGGCGGGAATGAGGGCCATGGGGAGTGTTCCGTTGTTGAGTGGTGTTGGGGCTATTTTCGCAGCCTACCGACGGGTCGGCGGCGCACCAGGCTAAGCCCGGAAATATAAGTTTCCTTTTTTGACATGGATCAACGCATCTTGGCAGGGGTGGTCTACAGTTAGACCATTCACAACCTTGGGAGTTTTTTTCATGATTTCAATCGATGCCGAGCACAAAGCCAAACTGATGCACGACCTGCAGGTCGTGATTGAGGACGCGCAAGAGGTGCTGCGCATGACGGCCGACCAGGTGGGTGACAGTGCGGTGGGCGTCCGTGCCCGTGTGGGAGAGCGCCTGGCCGAGGCCACGAGGGACCTCAAGCACTTGCAAGACGCAGCCGTGCTGCGGGCCAAGGCCGCAGGCCACGCCACAGATGAGTTTGTGCACGAAAACCCCTGGAAATCGATTGGCATCGCTGCGGGCATTGGCTTGGTGGTCGGGCTGCTCGTTGGTCGACGTTAGTCTGGGCGCTGACGCGCCATGAGCGAATCCCCGAAAACCGAATCCTCCGATAACCCTTTCCGCAGCCGCGCTTCGGCGTCTGGCGGTTTGCTGGCGTCTTTGCGCCAGTTGCTATTTACGCTGCTGGAGACGGCGCAAGTGCGCCTGGAGCTGCTGGGCACCGAGCTGGAGGCCGAAAAACGCCGCGTGCTCGACGCGCTGGTGTTTGCGGTCGTTGCGCTGGTGTGTCTGGCGCTGGGCCTGGTGTTGTTGTGCGGCACCGTGGTGCTGATGTTCCCCGACGACTGGCGCTTTGCTGCGGCCGGGGGCTTGGCGCTGCTGTTTCTGGCCGGTGGCTTGGGCTTGCTGGGGTTGGCGCGGCGGCGCCTGCGCAATCCGCTGGGAATGTTCCACGCCAGCGCCAAAGAGCTGGCGCGCGACCGGGGTCAGCAATGATGGCTGGCCGCACGGGTCTGGCGCCAGGCCAAATTTGCCCATGAGCCCCCAAGACCTTGAACTGCGCCTGCGCCAGGAGCGCGCCATCTGGCGCAGCGCCCAGTTGCGCCGCGAACTGATCGTCCAAAGCGAAGTGCTGGTGCTGCCGTTTGCCCAAGCCGACCGCGTCAAGGTCGGGCTGGTCTGGCTGCGCCGCCATCCCGTGGTTCTGGCGGTGCTGGTGGCGGTGGTCGTGGCGATAAAACCCCGCAACGCTTTGTCCAAATTGGGCCGAGCCTGGACGATTTGGCGCACGGTGGAGCGCTTTTTGCGCTAGATGAGTCCACAGTTTGTCGCGTCCGCCCGCTGCGCGCGCCTGCTGCGCAGAAGGCGCTAATCGCCCTAGCGCTCTTCCACCCGCCCGTCGGCGTGCCGGGCAAAGCGGCCTGCGTCACGCGGGTGCACCGGGTCGCTTGCGCCCCAGGGCCAGCCGCCAAACTCGGTGCGCCGGTAGTCGGCAAAGGCCTGGTGGATTTCGGCCTGGGTGTTCATCACAAAAGGGCCGTACTGCGCCACCGGCTCGCCAATCGGGCGGCCTTGCAGCATCAGCAGCTCGGTTTCTTGGTCGCCGTTGACCAGTTCCAGCGCGTCTTGGGCCCGCACTTCCACCACCGACTGCACGTCCACGGACTGAGCGCCCATGGCCAAGGTCTGGCCTTTGAAAAAATAGAGCTGGCGCCGCGTTCCAGCGTGGCGGGCGCCGGGCAGCGTCCAGCGTGCGCCGGGCGCCATGCGGATGGTGAAGATGGCCAGGTCCGAGTCGGGCTCGCTGGCCCAGGAGTCGGGCGGCGGCGGCAGGCCCTGGGCGCCATCCAATGCACCGGCGGCCACCATCACCTCGGTCGTGCGGCCCTGCGCGTCCTGGTGGTGCAGGGTTTGCACGTTTTCCCCCCAAAACATGGTGAAGTGCGGCTCGGCCATTTTGTTTTTGGCCGGCAGGTTGAGCCAAATCTGGAACAGTTCGGCCGAATTTGGCGTCTCCATCTGGCGCAGCGGAAACATTTCGCAGTGCACGATGCCCTTGCCTGCGGTCAGCCACTGCACGTCGCCCGGGCCAAAGCGGGCGGTGGCGCCCAGCGAATCGGAGTGGTCGATATGGCCCTGGCGCACGATGGTCACCGTCTCAAAGCCGCGGTGCGGGTGGGCAGGAAAGCCGGGAATGGTCTTGCCGTGGTACATGCTCCAGCCGTCTTTGCCAGCAAAGTCCTGGCCCAGATTGCGCCCTTGCAGGCTCGCGTTGGGCCCCATGGCAGTATTGCCGCGCGGGTAGTGGTCCAGGTGGTGGACGCAAAACAAAAACGGGTCAATGGTCGGCCAGGGTGGCGCGGACAAGGGCGTGATGCTTAGGATGCTGCTATTGGGAACCATGGGGCACCTCTGCGTGCGGGTTTTAATGGGATAAAGGCCATATTGGGCCACAGCCGGCTGGAGTTGCTGCCAGCTGCGAGGGCGGGCTGGGCAAAGTCAATGCGAAAGCCACTGGTGCGAGCCCCGCATACAGGTGCAGCGCTGGGCTGTAGTAGCCCTTTTGACGGCGTTACCGAGTATTTACCCATGCGTGCTCATCAACCCCTGCCCGGAATCGGCCCACTGGGAGGGGCCAAAACTTACCCCATGGGCAGCCCGATAAGATCTGAGCATGTTTCTTAACCGTGGATTCTTGCCGCGCGCGGGCTTTGCCTTGCTCGTGCTGCTGGCCGTCTGGGCGCTGCAGACTGCGCAAGGCCTAAGCGCCAGCCCGCGCCCCTTGGCAGCGCCCGCGCCGGGCTTGCCCGGTGAACAAGCCGCCGCCGGGCACTGGGCGCCGGTGGCCCGCGGCACCATTCCCATGCCGACAGGCGTGCCTGCGGCGCACGCCAGCGTGCTGGTGGCCATGCCTGCGGGCGACTCTGCGGCGCTCACCGCATTTTGGTTTGCAGGCGACCGCGAGAGCGCGCCCAATGTGCAAATTGCCGCGTCCCGCTTTGACCGCGCCCTGCAAACCTGGAGCCCGGCGCAGATGGTGGTCAACCGCCACGCCATGGGCGCGCAGCTTGGCTTTGGCCTGCGCCGCCTGGGCAATCCGGTGGCCTGGGTTGATGCGCGCGGGCGCATGCACCTGTTTGTGGTGGCCACGGGCTGGGGCGGTTGGGCTGCGTCCCGCGTGCTGCATTTGCGCCAGGCACCGGGCAGCAGCGCGTCCGATCTGCAGTTTGAGCCCCTGCGCGTGCTGCCCTTGTCGTGGCTGTGGAACCTGAGCTATTTGGTGCGCACGGCGCCGCTGCCGCTGGCCGACGGTGGCA
>CAMDHS010000095.1 GCA_945898115.1 Comamonas sp. lk | reverse complement strand
CACCACGCGGGCATAGACGTCAAAAAGCACCGGGTGCGGGTCGTCACGCGCCAGCAGCGTGAGCAGCAATTCATTGAGGTAGTAGCCCGACAAGAGCGCGTCGCCCGCAGGCATGACGTGGCCACCTTGCCATTCGGCGCTCTTTAGGGAGCGAATCTCGGCGTCGCCGCCAAAGGCCAGGTGCAGAGGCTGCATGGGCAGCAAAATCGGCCGGAAACTGGAGCTTGGGCGCTTGGCGCCCTTGGCCACCAGCGCAATGCGGCCATGGTGGCGGGTAAACACCTCTACGATCAGGCTGGACTCGCTCCAGTCGTAGCGGTGCAACACATACGCGGGCTCGTCTGCGATGCGCCGGGTGGCCATTTACTCGTAGCCGAAAGACCGCACGCGGGCTTCGTCGTCCGCCCAGCCGGAACGCACCTTGACCCACATCTCAATAAAGACCTTGCAGTCAAGCAGCTTTTCCAGCTCGACCCGCGTTTCCATGCCGATGCGCTTGATGCGTTCGCCCTTGTCGCCAATCACCATGGCCTTGTGGCCATCGCGCTCCACCACGATGGTCGCGGCAATGCGCAAAAGGCGCTTTTGCTTGCCCTTGCCCGGCTCTTCCTCAAACTTGTCGATCACCACGGTGGACGTGTAGGGGAGCTCGTCACCGGTCAGGCGAAACAGCTTTTCACGCACGGTTTCGCTGGCCAGGAATTTTTCGCTGCGGTCGGTCAGCTCGTCGGCGGCGTACCACCAGGCTTGCTCGGGCAGGTATTTTTCGCAAATGCCGAGCATGCGCTCAATGTCCTTGGCATTTTTGGCCGACATGGGCACAAATTCGGCAAAAGCGTGTCGCTGCTGCATTTCCTGCAACCAAGGCGCAATGTCGGCGCGGCGGTTCACTTGGTCAAGCTTGTTGGCCACCAAGAGCGTGGGCACGCTTTTGCTCAAGAGCGCCAGCACTTTGGCGTCGGCCTGGTTGAACATGCCGGCTTCGACCACAAACAAAATCAAATCCACATCGCCCACGGCACCCAGCACGGTTTTGTTGAGCGAGCGGTTGAGCGCGTTGTTGTGCCGGGTTTGGAACCCGGGCGTGTCCACAAACACAAACTGCGTGGCGCCCCGGCTATGGATGCCGGTAATGCGGTGGCGTGTGGTTTGCGCCTTGCGCGAGGTGATGCTGATTTTTTGCCCCACCAGCGCGTTCATCAGGGTGGACTTGCCCACATTGGGCTTGCCCACAATGGCGACCAGGCCGCAGCGCTCGCCAGCCTGGGTTGCAGCGCCGGGTGCTGCGCGTGGTGTGGTTTTGAGCAGGCCTTCGAGCATGCTTTCCAGATCGGCGCCGTCGTCGATGCAGGGTACCACGGCGGTACCGGGCAAAGGTGAGTTCAGTGGCACAGAACTGGTCTTGGGCCTTGTTTGTTTAGTTGTCATGGTCGACCTTGGTGTGAATGGTTTGCAGCATGGCGGCGGCGGCGGCCTGCTCGGCGGCGCGGCGCGAACCGCCTATGCCGCGTTCGGATAGACGCAGCTCGGCGATTTCGCAGGCCACGTCAAAACTCTGCTGGTGCGCCGCACCCATGACGGCCACGACCCGGTACTCGGGCAGTTTGAGCTTGCGCCCCTGCAGCCATTCTTGCAGCTCGGTTTTGGGATCTTTGCCAATGGCGTCCATCTGCGGATTGACATCCACCGCCACAAACAGGCGCTGCACCAGCGCCTGCGCTGCGGCATAACCGGCGTCCAGGTACACCGCGCCGATGATGGCCTCCAACGCGTCGGCCAATATGGAGGGGCGCTTGGGGCCGCCGGAGCGCATTTCGCCTTCGCCGAGCTTGAGCAGCCGGGGCAAACCCAGGTCCACCGCCAGCTTGTGCAATGTTTCTTGGCGAACGAGATTGGCGCGCACGCGCGACAAGTCGCCTTCGGGCAGCGCGCTCAGGCGCAGGTAAAGCAGGTCAGACACCGCCAGATTAAGCACCGAGTCACCCAGAAACTCCAAGCGCTCGTAGTGGTCAATCGAAAAGCTGCGGTGCGTCAGCGCCCGCGCCAGCAAGGTGGGGTCTTTGAAAACGTGTTGCAGCCGTTGCTGCAACTGTTGCATGTCGTCGTTCAAACTAATTTAGTGGAAGGACCCGATGCGCTTCAAGCTGCCAAAGTTCATCCAGACAAAAAATGCCTTGCCAACAATGTTGCGCTCAGGCACAAAGCCCCAGTAGCGCGAGTCCAGCGAGTTGTCGCGGTTGTCGCCCATCATGAAGTAGCTGCCCTCGGGCACTTTGCAGGTCACGCCCTCGACCGTGTAGTTGCAGTCCTCGGAGCCCGGAAAACGGTCGTTGCCCGGCACAAAAGCAGGCCGGTCATCGTCATTGAGCAGGCGGTGCGGCTTATCTCCGAGCTTTTCCTCGTACTGCTTAAAGTAGCGCATCGCGTCTTCGTCAAAAAACTCAGGCACCGATTGGGTCGCGACCACCTGGCCGTTGATCGTCAGGCGCTTGTTCAGATAAGCAACGGTGTCGCCCGGCAGACCCACAACGCGCTTGATGTAGTCCAGGCTGGGCTTGGGCGGATAGCGAAACACCATCACGTCGCCGCGCTGTGGCTTGGTGCCCTCAGTCAACTTGACGTTGAGCACCGGCAGACGCAGACCGTAGTGGAATTTATTCACCAAAATCAAGTCGCCCACCAAGAGCGTCGGAATCATGGAGCCCGAAGGAATCTTGAACGGCTCAACAATAAAGGATCGCAAGAAGAACACCGAAATAATCACCGGGAACAAGCCAGCCGTCCAGTCCAGCCACCAGGGCTGGGCCAATATGTTGGCCTTGGCTTGCTCAACACTGCTGTCAACCTGGGTAATGCCTTGTTTGATCAGTTCAGCGCGGCGTTGCGCGTCTGCGGTTTCTAGCCGCTGGGCCGCAGCAAGGCGCGCAGGCAAAAAGTAGTAGCGCTCCGCGAGCCAGTACACGCCGCTGACCGCGCTGGCCATGAACAAAAGCAGCGCAAAGTTGCCTTCAACAAAACCCAGGTACCAAGAACCCGCGTAGGCCACAAAGGCCCCCAAGACCACAGCGGTAAGCGCTTGCATCAATCTTCCACCTGCAAAATTGCCAGGAATGCCTCTTGCGGCACTTCCACGGAGCCAATCTGTTTCATGCGTTTTTTACCTGCTTTTTGTTTCTCAAGGAGCTTTTTCTTGCGCGAAATATCACCGCCGTAGCACTTGGCCAGCACGTTCTTGCGCAGGGCTTTGATTGTCTCACGCGCAATGATGTTGGCACCGATGGCTGCTTGGATCGCCACGTCGTACATCTGGCGGGAAATGATCTCGCGCATTTTGGCCACCACCGCGCGGCCACGGTACTGCGACTGCGTGCGGTGCAGCATGATGGACAGCGCGTCCACCTTCTCCGAGTTCAGCAAAATATCGACCTTGACCACGTCAGCGGCGCGGTATTCCTTGAACTCGTAGTCCATGGAGGCGTAGCCTCGGCTCACGCTCTTAAGTTTGTCAAAGAAGTCCAGCACGATCTCCGCCAAGGGCATCTCATAGGTCAACACCACCTGGCGGCCTTTGTAGGCCATGTTCTGCTGGATGCCACGCTTTTGGTTGGCCAGCGTCATCACCACGCCCACGTACTCCTGCGGCATATACAAGTGCACGGTGACAATGGGCTCGCGGATTTCAGCGGTCTTGCCGATCTCAGGCATTTTGGACGGGTTTTCCACCATCACCACGGTGCCGTCATTTTTCATCACTTCGTAGACCACGCTGGGCGCGGTGGTGATCAGGTCCTGGTCAAACTCGCGCTCCAGGCGCTCTTGCACAATTTCCATGTGCAGCAGACCCAAAAAGCCGCAGCGAAAACCAAAACCCAGCGCTTGCGACACTTCGGGCTCGTAATGCAGCGAGGCATCATTGAGCTTGAGCTTTTCCAGGGCGTCGCGCAAAGAGTCGTATTCACTGGCCTCGGTCGGGTACAGGCCGGCAAACACCTGCGGCTGAATTTCTTTAAATCCTGGCAGTGCAACACTTGCCGTGGCGGCAGCGCCACCGCTGCCCGGTTTGATCAGCGTCACCGTGTCACCCACCTTGGCCGCCTGCAGCTCCTTGATGCCCGCAATGATGTAACCCACCTCGCCGGCCTCCAAAGACTGGCGCGGCTCGTTGGCCGGCGTAAACACGCCCAGGTTGTCTGCGTTGTACATGGCGCCCGAGGCCATCATCTTGATGCGCTCGCCCTTGCCCAAACGTCCATCCACCACCCGCACCAGCATGACCACGCCTACATAGGCGTCAAACCAGCTGTCGATGATCATGGCGCGCAAAGGGCCATCCGGGTTGCCCTTGGGCGCCGGAATCTTGGCCACGATGGTCTCCAGAATTTCGTCAATGCCCACGCCGGTTTTGGCTGAGCAGGCAATGGCGTCGGTCGCATCAATGCCAATCACGTCTTCAATCTCGCTGCGTGCGTTGTCGAGATCCGCATTGGGCAAATCAATCTTGTTCAACACCGGCACCACTTCCACACCCAGATCGAGCGCGGTGTAGCAATTGGCCACCGTCTGCGCTTCCACGCCCTGGCTGGCGTCCACCACCAGCAAAGCGCCTTCGCAGGCTGACAGTGAGCGGCTCACTTCGTAAGAAAAGTCCACGTGCCCGGGCGTATCAATCAGGTTGAGGTTATAGGTCTGGCCGTCAGCGGCCTTGTAATGGAGCGCGGCTGTTTGCGCCTTGATGGTGATGCCGCGTTCTTTTTCGATGTCCATCGAGTCCAGCACCTGGGCCTGCATGTCGCGCAACTCCAGTCCGCCGCAGCGTTGGATCAGGCGATCGGCCAGCGTGGACTTGCCGTGGTCAATGTGGGCGATGATGGAAAAATTTCTGATGTGTTGCATCAAGCAAGGGCTTCAAAGAGATGGATGAAAAAGTACCGGCCAAAAAAATGGGCGCGTCTTTGAACGAACGCGCCCGGAACCAACAATCTTTGGCAACTGCGAAAGCTGGAAGTTCATTGTAGGCAAAAAGCGGTAAAAGCACAGACCAAAATTCCCAGGAGCCCAAAGCAAGGAGGATGGAAAAAAGTTACAAACAACTTATCCACACACTTTCCACATGGTTTGCGGCAAAACAGCAGATCCACCACGATTTGCGGCCTGCGATTTTGCATCGTGAACTTTTGGCAGGTACTTATTACCGCTTGGCGCGAATTTAACCCCCCATTCTAACGAAAACATGGATGGAAAACCCTGGCCTCCGTTCCAGCGACGTCGCCAATAACCCCGCCGTTCCCGGGGCTATGGCCCAAGGCGCGTTCGCCCGGCGCCCCGTCGGCTCAGTTGGTGGCCTTGATCACCGCAAACTGGGTCCACTCCCCACGGCGAAATAGCACGTTCAAGGCCTTTTTCTTGTCGTGCTTGCCCAGTGCGGCCTCCAGCTCGCGGACCGAGGCCACCTCGGTATTGCCCACAGCCAGAATCACGTCACCCTCTCGCAAACCGGCGCGGGCCGCCGCCTCGGTGGCAGCATCAATGCGTACGCCCGCCTTGATCTTGAGTTCCTTCTTTTGGGCGTCGGTGAGTTCACTCACCACCAGCCCGTACTGCTGTCCGGCCACGCCTTTGGGCTTGGGCTCGGGCGCCTCGGGTTTGGCAGCCACCTTGTCCGCCTCAATCTCGGCCACCGTCACGTTCAGGTCCTTCATGCCGCCCCGGCGAAACACGGTGAGCGTCGATTTGGTGCCGGGTTTGATGCCTCCCACAATGCGTGGCAGATCACCCGATTTTTCGATGGCCTTGCCGTCAAACTTGACGATGATGTCGCCCGCTTCCACACCGGCCTTGTCGGCAGGCGCTCCCGCTTCCACCCCAGTCACCAGCGCGCCCTGGGCTTTGGGCAGGCCCAGCGACTCCGCCACTTCCTTGCTGACCGGGCCAATTTGCACGCCGATGCGCCCGCGGCTGACCCGCCCTTGGGTGCGAAGTTGCTCCACCACCCGCACCGCCTCGTCCATTGGAATCGCAAAGGAAATACCCATGAAACCGCCCGAGCGCGAGTAAATCTGGCTGTTGATGCCGACCACTTCGCCGCGCATATTGATCAGCGGGCCGCCCGAATTGCCGGGATTAATGGCCACATCGGTCTGAATAAAGGGCAGGAAGTCGCCCGTATCGCGCTGTTTGGCGCTGACGATGCCAGCGGTTACCGTGTTTTCCAGGCCAAACGGCGATCCAATGGCCATGACCCACTCGCCAACGCGCAAGCGGCCCACATCACCGACTTTGATGGCGGGTAGCCCGGTGGCTTCAATTTTTACCAAAGCCACATCGCTGCGCTTGTCGGCACCCAAAATTTTGGCCTTGAATTCGCGCTTGTCGGTCAGGGTGACCAAGACTTCGTCAGCACCTTCCACCACATGGGCATTGGTCATGATCAAGCCGTCCGACGAAAAAATGAAGCCCGAGCCCACTCCCTTGGGCTGCTCCTCTTCAGGCGCTGGGCGGTTGGAGCGTGGTGCCTGGCGCGGGATATTGGGCATGGGCAGGCCAAACCGACGGAAAAACTCCATCATTTCCTCGTCGCCAGAGCCGCCGGGTGCGGTGCGGGGTACGACTTTTTCCATCGTGCGGATATTGACCACCGATGGCCCCACCAAGTCCACCAAATCGGTGAAATCAGGCAAGGTTCGCACCTGGGCCATGGCGGTTTGCCAGGGCGCAAGAACCAGCGTAGCGCTGGTAAAGACCAGCGCCAGCGACGCAGCGACGGTCCGAAGGCGTTGAAAAGTCAGAAATGACAGCATAAAAATTACCTCAAAGTCGAATCTTGGAAACCGTTTGCGCCTGCGCTTAACGCCGCAGATGCGGCACGAGGTTCTACCTGGGGCGTTTGCGGCACAGTTAAATAGTCGGCAGAGAGAATTGTTTTACCACTGACGGCGGCGACTTGCGCGCGCAGGGTTTCTTGCCCCGCGCTGTTGGCGCTGGCATGCAGCGCCCGGCGCAGCGCGGTCCAAGCTGCTGCGCTCTGCACCCCGCGCTCTAGCCAAAGCCAGCGGCTTGTGCCTGTTCCATCCTCAGGACCAGCGTGCACCAAGGCCACAGTTTGCAAATCAAGCACCCACCGCAGGGCGCACACTTGCACCTCCTGCATCAGCTTCGCTGGCAGCCAGTGCCATTCGCTGCCGGTCCAGCGCAACACCCCCATGGGGCTTTTCCACCAGCGCCAGGCAGCGTGCAGCAAGAGCACCAAGGCCAGCACCAGCAGCCCCCACCAAGCGGCGGGCGCAACTTGGCCCCATAAGAAAAAAAGCAAAAGGAGGTGGAGTACCGCTGCCAGCACCAGCACCACCGAGTGCGCCCTGCCCCGACCAATGCTCCATTGAGCGGCAGGTGGCAGGTGCATCGTAGGGCGCCCGGAACTGCAGGGATGCGTGCTCGGCGCTGGGCCTAAACCCGCTTGAAGACCAGTGCGCCGTTGGTTCCGCCAAAGCCGAAATTGTTCTTCAGGGCGTATTCAATGGGCATGTCGCGCGCCACGTTGGCGCAGTAATCCAGGTCGCAGTCCGGGTCCTGGTTGAAGATATTGATCGTTGGCGGGCTCTTTTGGTGGTGTAGCGCGAGCACGGTAAACACCGACTCGATGCCACCGGCGCCACCGAGCAAATGCCCGGTCATTGATTTGGTGGAGTTGACGACCACGCGCTTGGCATGCTCGCCCAGCGCCGCCTTGATGGCATTGGTCTCGTTGGTGTCGCCCAGCGGCGTGGACGTGCCGTGGGCGTTCAAGTAATTGATCTGGTCGGCATTGACACCGGCATTGCGCATGGCCGTGACCATGGCGCGGCGCGGGCCGTCCATATTGGGGGCGGTCATATGGCCGGCATCGGCGCTCATGCCAAACCCTGACAGCTCAGCGTAAATCCGCGCGCCACGGGCCTTAGCGTGTTCATACTCTTCGAGCACCATCACACCGCCACCCTCGCCCAGCACAAAACCATCGCGGTCTTTGTCCCAGGGGCGCGAGGCCGTGGCCGGGTCATCGTTGCGGGTGCTCAGGGCGCGCATGGCGGCAAAACCGCCCACGCCCAGCGGGGAAACTGTGGCTTCTGAGCCACCGGCTACCACCACATCAGCGTCGCCGTACTCGATCATGCGTCCGGCCTGGCCGATGCAATGCAAACCTGTGGTGCAGGCCGTGGCAATCGCCAGATTCGGGCCCTTGAAGCCAAAGCGCATAGACACATGGCCTGCGGTCATGTTGATGATGGACGCCGGCACAAAAAACGGCGAAATACGCCGAGGACCGCGTGCGGTGTATTCGATATTGGTGTTTTCGATCATCGGCAAGCCGCCGATGCCCGAGCCGATCACACAGGCGATGCGCGTGGCTTCTTCTTCTCCGAGCGCGTCTCCGGTGGACAGACCGGAGTCTTCGATTGCTTGGACGGCCGCCGCGATGCCAAAATGGATGAAGCTGTCCATGGCCCGCGCGTCCTTGGCGTTGATGTAGCGCTCAAGCTCAAAACCGCGCACTTCACCCGCAATCTTGCAGGCAAAGGCCGATGTGTCAAATTTTGTGATCAGGCCGATGCCCGATTGACCTGCAAGCAGGTTGGACCACGCCTGTTCCACCGTATTCCCTACGGGACTGACGCAACCCAAACCGGTAACCACCACGCGACGACGGGACATATTCACCTGTATTGAACTTTGCTGCAATGAAACGCCGCATTCCTGCGGCAGTTACTTAAGCCCCGGTTTGCGGCTTTGCGTCCAGCAACCAGAGCCCGTACGCCTACCTGAAATCGCAGGCGCCGCTTGCGCGGCGCCTTACGCTCAAGCCTTTTTGTGGGTCGTAGCGTAGGCCCCGGCGGTTTGCACCGTGGTGATTTTCTCTGCGTCTTCGTCAGGAATTTCGATTCCGAATTCGTCTTCAAGCGCCATTACCAGCTCCACGGTGTCGAGCGAGTCGGCACCCAGATCGGCGACGAAGGCCTTTTCGTTGGTGACTTGTGACTCTTCAACGCCGAGTTGTTCGGCAATGATTTTTTTGACACGTACTTCGATATCGCTCATGGATTCCCTCTGAGGGTTGTGAAACAGTCCGTAATTTTACCAGTGCAAAGTCACAAACTTTGCACCGGCGGCCGAACGGACACATCGACCGAAATAAAAGGCGTACTTTACATGTACATGCCACCGTTGACGTGCAGCTCTTGCCCGGTCACATAAGACGCCTCGGGCGAAGCCAGATAGGCCACCGCATGGGCAATGTCAGAAGGCTTGCCAAGATGGCCTAAGGGGATTTGGCTTTGCAACGCAATTTGCTGTTCTTGCGCCAGACCCGCAGTCATGTCGGTTTCGATAAAGCCGGGGGCTACGCAGTTGACGGTGATCTTGCGCGAACCCAATTCGCGTGCCAGCGCGCGGGTCATGCCAGCCACGCCGGCCTTGGCCGCAGCGTAATTGGCCTGGCCGGGGTTGCCAGAGGCGCCCACCACCGAGGTGATGTTGATGATGCGCCCGTAGCGCTGTTTCATCATGGGACGCATGACAGCGCGGCTCATGCGGAAAACGCCTTTGAGGTTGGCGTCGATGACCGCGTCCCAATCGTCATCTTTCATGCGCATGGCCAGGTTGTCACGGGTGATACCAGCGTTGTTGACCAGCACCTGAATGCCGCCCCACTCTTTCACAACCGCATCCACCAATGCGTCCGCAGCAGGGCCGTCGGTCACATTCAAGACACGCCCGGCGCAGCCAGGAAACTCTGCCAGCGCTTGTGCCACGGCAGCAGCGCCGCTCTCCGTAGTCGCGGTACCGACCACACGCAAGCCCTTGCGCGCCAACTCCAATGCAATAGCTGCACCAATGCCGCGCGATGCGCCGGTAACCAGCGCGACCTGGCCGGCAAAAACGATTTGTGTCATGCCAGCGCTCCTTGGGCGTCCGCCAACGAGGCGGGGTCGTACATGGCCACGCCCGTCAACTCGGGGTCAATGCGCTTGACCATGCCTGCAAGAACTTTGCCCGGGCCGCATTCAACCAGGTGCGCAATGCCGCGCGCCTTGAGGGCCTGCACGGTTTCCACCCAGCGCACCGGGCCAAAAGCCTGGCGGTACAGCGCGTCGCGAATGCGGGCAATGTCGGCCTCAACCGTGACGTCGATGTTG
>CAMDHS010000094.1 GCA_945898115.1 Comamonas sp. lk | reverse complement strand
GTGTCTGAGGCGCCAAACTCAAATACAAAGAGAGGCAGCGATCGCTCGTAAAAGATCGTCTTGGTCAGCTTCTCGGCGCCCTGGGCTTGTTCATTCCAGAGCAGCGGTTTGTCGTAGCCGCGCGCGGTTTTCCACTTTTCAATCGCGTCTGCGGTCACGCGTTTACCGCCAATGTTCATGCGCGCCATATCGTCAGGCGTATTGACTGCAAAAAACAGCACAAAGGTCAGGATGTTGACGCCCACTAGCACCAAGAAGCCGTAGACCACGCGTCGAAAGATGTAGTTCAACATGGGCTTAAACCTCCGCAGCCAGGGTGCGCGCTGCCGTTTGCCGCTCGCGTCGGCGCCAGACAAACCAGGCCGGCGCCACCAGCCCTGCCAGCACCAGCGCCATCAAAGGCAGCGGCCACCAGACCGGCTTGTTCCACTCAGCGATCTTTTGCGCGCGCAGCGCCGGGTCTAGCCGCAAATAGGCAATGTGGTTGCGCACGATTTGCGTGGGCTTGCCGTTGTAAATCCACTGGTGGTAGGCCGCAGCCGACTTGGGCCAGTAGCCAAAGCCCCACACGCCGTCTTTTTGGGTGATTTCGATCATCTGATCGATCAGGGCTTGCTTCTCTGGTCCTTCGTCCAAAAACTTCATGCGGTCAAACAGGCGGTCAAATTCGGGGTTTTGGTAGTTGGAAGCGTTCTCACCGTTGCCGTCAGTCATCGCCTTTGCGTTGGGGCCGTACAACAGGAACAAGAAGTTTTCAGCGTCCGGGTAATCGGCCAACCATCCCCAGGAAAAAATCTGGATCGAGCCCTTTTTCATCTTGTCTTGAAAGCGGTTGTAGTCGGTGGCGCGCACCTCTAGTTGCACGCCGATCTTGGCAAACTGGCGCACATACCAGTCCAGCGACGCTTTGCTGGCACTGCCCGAGGAGTTGATGTCAAAGTTCAGTACCAGCGGCTGGCCCGTCTTGGCATCGCGCCCGTCGGGGTAACCGGCCTCGGCCAGCAGTTGTTTGGCGTCTTCAAGGCTGCGGCGCACCGGCTTGCCGTCCGCGCCCTTGCGGTAAACCACCGGGTTAAAGGCGGCCGGCCCGTCTTCGCGGTAGCCAAACAGCGACGGCGGCACCGGGCCGGTGGCCGCCATGCCCTGGCCGCGCTCGAAGATGGCGATGTGCTCTTCCCAGTCAATGGCAATGGCCAGCGCCTGGCGCAGCTTGCGGTTGCGCTCGGCCTGCTCTGGCGTAGCGCCCTTGCCCACCACCGGGTCCATCCAGTTGTAGCCCATGTACCAGTTGCTTGCCTCTACCGACGTCGGCAGGCGAATGCCCTTGTCCTTGAATTCTTTTTCCTTCTTCTTGTCGTCGCCCATGGCCACGATATAGCCCGTGCCCACGTCTAGGCGCTCAATCGCCGGTGTGTCGTAATAGCCCTGCATGAACTTGGCTTGCAGCGGCACGCCTTCCTTCTCGATGTCAAACACCACTTTGTCAACAAAGGGCGTGGGCTTGCCGCAATCGGCCAGGTAGCCCTTTTCTTTGTCGCCTGGCTCGCCGTCACAAGGATAGGGAACGCCGCGGAAGTTAGGGTTGCGCTGCAGCACGTGGCGGCGGTTCTCGGTGAACTCGGTCAGCATGAAGGGGCCAGTGCCCACGGGCCAATAGTTGAGCGATAAATTGCGCTGCGCCATACCCGGCTGGGCGTAAAACTTTTCGGCCTCCCAGGGCACGGGGGCGAAAAACGTCATCGCCAGCCAGTATTTGAACTGCGGGTATTTGCCGAGCACGCGGATGCGCAGGGTGTATTTGTCGGGGGCGCTCACGCCTTCCAAGGGGAACTGGCGAAAGTCCAAAAACGGCAGGTCGCGCGCGGTGGGCGGGAGCTTAGCGCGCGTCGCTTTGTCAGTGGCCGCCATCGCGGCGCCGTAGTCCTTGAGCCCAACGATGTAGTCCGCCATGGTCGAAAACGAGGGCGACACCACCCGAGGCGTGGCCAGGCGGCGGATGGCGTACACGTAATCGTCTGCTACCAACTCGCGCGTGCCGGTGGCGCCAAAGTCGGTAATTTGGCGTTTGTCCGCAGTGTCTGCGGCAGTGAGCGCGTGGTACAGGTAAGCGCCTTGGGCATCTTTCGCAAATGCGGGGTGCGGCGCAAACAAGATGCCGGGTTTGAGTTGGATGTCGTAGACCGACTCGGCAATCGCCTCCCCCGGCGCGTTGTCAGGCAGCGGCTTGCCCGCCTTGTCCAGGTAGCGCGGCGCGGCCACCGCTGTGGCAGCGCGGCCATTGAGCTCGTAGGGACGCTTGAGGTAGTGGTAGCCATAAGGCGGCTCGTAGACCTGGTAGGTGTACGGCGTCTCTTCGTTCGAATACGAACTCGCCGGATCCAGGTACTTGGGCGAGCGCCCGCTAAAGGGCACGAACAAGGTGTTCGTTAGCTCGGAATGTGGGGGATGGGGGTTGTTGAGGGTGTCGGTGCAGGCGGTCAAAGACATCGCCGACATTAGCGCCAGCAACGCCTTTTTTGGGCATAAACTGCCGATTAAACGGACCCGCTCGATAATGCGCATCTGTAAAAACCGCCTTGGAACTATGGAAAATGATCGTTTCCGACTATTTTACCCTTGTGGTAGACCGGAATATTCAAGCTCAATAGTTCCTTGATTCACTGCCCCACAGGCTAACGAAGCTTAAGCGAGGGGTCATCAAAATTTGTAAGAACCGATGAGATACAAAGTTCTTCCGGTTGCACTAGCATAGCGAGGATCGTAACCCAGCTGGTGCGAACCGCCTGTCCGAAGTGTAAACGGTGGTTTTTGGTCGGTCAAATTAATAACGCCAGCTGTGATATCAAGATTTTTCCTGACCGCATATTTGGTTTGCCAATCATAGGTCACATATTCAGGAACATTTAGCTGCACACCTATGCAATCCCCGAGTGCGTCACCGATGGAAACCATGCATGTGTCGGCATCCTGATTAACATCTTTATATCCGCTACGGTAATTCACTGTAAGGGAATTAGTCCAATCACCAGACGCTAGACTGCCGGAAAGCCTCACAATATGACGAAAGGAAACTGCGTTATTACTACCGTATTCACCCAAGCTTGTCTCCCAAGTGTCATCAGCGCCAGGCGTGGTATATCTACTAGTAAAAATGTAGGTGCCTGACAGTCTACTGGTCAATTTACTTTCATAAAAATTCATTTTATGAATAAAATCATAATCCAAGCCAGCTGTTTCCGCCATACCTATATTCATAGGTTGAAATATTATGGCAAGCGTGTCAGTTCCCGTACTGGCCTTGCGTTTAGTGGTATATAAACTTGCGTATTTAGTAGGATCAGATGTTATCAACTCCTCTGTAGGACTGGTGATTGCGTCCTTGATTGAAACAGACCACAAATCGAATTTCATACTCAGATTATCGGTCGGATCTATAACCATTCCGAAGGACCATTGATTGGAGCGCTCAGGCTTGAGTGCCGCATTGCCTCCACTAAAAGCTTCCAATTGCGACTTGCTCCCACTGCAATATGCGGATAACGGATTTGCATCTGGGAGCGGGCAGTTATATGTGTTAGCAGTCACGCCAAAGTCAGACACTGGTTGCGCAACTTGCAGCATCGATGGAGCTTTGAACCCCGTACCATATGCTGCCCGAAATAATAAATGGTTAGCCGGCTGGAAACGCGCGCTCATTTTATAGGTACTTGCGCCTTGACCAGTACCAAATATTTGGCTGTTGAGGCTGTCCGTGACACTGCTATAAGTGTCATAGCGAAGCGCTCCTGTGAGCTCCAGCATCTTGGAAACCGGCATGACGATTTCAGCAAAACCGCCCACGTTGCTGCGACTTAGGTCAAATACCGGCTGATCATCGTCAAAAAGAATTTCGGAGTGGCTAACGCTGTTGTTTGAATACTGGGAGTACTTGGTCTGTCGATAATCACCCCCAAGGCCTAACTGTGCTGCCCCACCCGGTAGCGAAAACAACTCCCTTGAAGCCCGTGCGTCCAGACCGTTCATCTTGATCGATGTGGTGTTGTAGTTGCCTGCATACTGCGTCGCCTTCAGTGCGCTCACCATCGCTGCCGGCATCTGCCCGCTAGCATAAGGAAATGGATCAATTGCGCCACTGGCCATTGCTGTAGCAAATTTATCTGCCAAAGGGAAACCACCTACGTAGTTTTGTGGTGAATGATTTTGCGAGAGAGTGACAGCAGAGTTAACATCCCAATCTCCGATAATGCCATCGACTCCCGCCACCAAATTAGTTGCAATACTTTGATAATCGTAGGCTCGACCACCTAAATCAAGCAAACGATATTTAACGGTCGCAGACTTCATGTTTGCCAGTTGATCGGCAGTTAAGTATGGCTGAACGTAGGTGGCAAACAACGGTGAGGTCGAAGCCAGCGAAAACTCGGCCGGATACGGTGCAATATTGGCGTATACATGCGTATCGCTGTATGACAGATTCATAAATCCGGTTAATCCCGTATCGCCAATTTTCGACTCGCCAGAAACATAAAAATTACTCCTATTGACTTCAGGTGCAATCTCTACGGTAGTAGCATAATCAAAGTAACAATTTCCATCACCCAAGTCTACGTGGTATGCAGGACATACTCCGTTAATTTTAAGATAGGGATTAATATTTTTTGTGTAGTTTTTAGGAAGTCCTGTTGTAGGACTAATTCCAGAATAAACCACGGCTATATTGGGAGGGATAGAGCGAGATGATCCATTGAACATCTGCAGATTTTGACCATTGGCCGGGTCTGGGAAATTAATGATACCTGTGCTTGCAAAACTACGCTGCGACGCTTTTAGTCGCTTCTCATTTTGCAGGCTGGCAGAAAAGAATAGGCTATAGCCATCCTTGTCAATATTTCCTATCCCTTTACTTATATTCACACTATTCCCGCCCGCGCCAGGATGCTCAGGCGAACTCACCTTAGCCTCTATAGCCAAAGGTGACTCTCCCTTCTTTAGGATGAAATTCAATACGCCGGCGATTGCGTCTGCCCCATAAAGGGCTGAAGCTCCATCCGTTAATACCTCGACGCGATCAATAGCAGACAGGGGTATGCCGTTGATGTCTATGGTGCTGCCTGAAGTTGCTGGTGCAATGCGGCGACCATTCACCAAAACTAAGGTATATTGATCTCCGATATCATGGATCGAAGCGGTGGTAATTCCACCGCCACCACCGCCAACCGAATCAGAAACCGCAGTGAAGCCCTGCATAACTGGCAACTGCTGAATGAATTCAGTCACCGATGTCGCGCCACTGCGCGCGATGTCTGCACCCGTGAATGTCTGGACCGGCAAGGCCGCTTCGGCGGCGACCCGCTTGATGCTGGACCCCGTGACTTCCACCCGCTGGAGCGCAGTGTCATTTTGTGCGAGTGCAGACTGCGCACCCCCCAATCCACAGGCTATCAACACCGACAACCTGATAGCTGTCACTTGAAAAACTCTAGGGTTTTGGGGCATGGCGTGTCCTCGTAAAACTGTAATTTGATGAAGTAGGGGCGGTTTCGGCCTCTGAATCACTTTACATGTTTTTAACGTGCAACACAATTAAATTACATCTGTATGTCAATTATTGTGATTTTGTTGTTTTTCTATCCTTTGCCTACCCAGGCGAAGCCACCCCTGCCCTACAGGACACGCCTATTTCTTAAAGGTGTTGGAAAGAGACCAGCCCCGCTGGTCGGGCTGCAGCGTGTGTGGCCTTTTTCACGCGCCCTAGAGGGTTAGGGCGCTGAATCCCTAGGGGCTACTCCGCCGCTCGCACCCGCAAATAGCTCGCAAACTTCGGTATCCCCTGCGGCGTGCGGTCGCGGTAGCGGTAAGTCACCTGCGCGCCAATGGCCGGTGGGTGCGCCCGGTCGGCGGCGCTAAAGCCCGTGCCCAGTGCAAAGCGCTGTCCGCTGGGCATTTCAAGCAGCAGCGCGCCCATCTGGCCATCAAACTTGCCCTTTCCCGCCACATGCGCTTCTTCGTCGGGTTGGAGTTTGAGTTTGCGAACCGCTTCGCTGCGCCCGGGCTGCCAGGGTGCGTCGAGCCGGTGCAAGACCAAACCCTCGCCTCCCAGGGCGGCAACTTGTTGCAAACGGGTTTGCAAGCCGGTGCTGCTCGCAAGCCTGGTTTGCTCCATCGCCACCAGCCACGGCTGATTGGCGCGCTGCACCACGCTTTGTAGCAGCTGCACCCGCGTCTCAAAGGGCACATCGGGCGCGGGCGCGTCAAACACCATGTAGCGCAGGGCGCGCCACTCGGCATCCACAGGATTGGTTTTGCGCACCGTGCCTGAGAGGCGGTCAAAGCGTTTGCGCTCCAGCCACAACTCGCCGTCAAGGGCCTGCGCGGGCAGACCGGCCAGAAACCAGGCGGGCGCTGCAATCGGGCGGCCACTGCGAAAGCGCAGCGCAGCGCCGTCCCAAATGGCGCGCACGCCGTCAAGCTTTTCGCTGACTAGATAGAGGCTGGGGTCGAGTTGATCGTCCCAGTTGCTGGCCCATTCGCCCAATGGGTTGGGCGCTTTGGCGCTCATAGAGCTTGCGTCGCCTTTGGCGGCTACGGCACTTTGCAGCCCAGCACCAAGGCCTGCCAGCGCGCCAAGCCCCCATTTCAGCGTCTGGCGGCGGCGCATGGTGACGCCCGTGGTGGACGCGCCAGCGCCCAAGAGTTTGAATCTCATAGTTTCCTCCCTTAAAAACCCGGCCGGGGCGCTCTGTGGCACCCTTGGCTAAATCAATATCTGGTGCGGCGCCTGGCCGCGGTCGCCTAGATCAGCAGGCGCGAAGAGCGCGGCACGTGCGACATTAAAAACTCCATCTGGTCCGCCAGAATGCGGCGGTTGCGCAGAATAAAGTCTTCCCACAGGCTGGGCACATAGGGGGCGTACAGCAGCGGCATGTGGGCCTGCTCGGGCGTGCGGTGGCTTTTGCGGTGGTTGCAGGGGCGGCAGGCGGTGACCACATTCATCCAGGTGTCCACACCCTGCTGCGCAAAGGGAATGATGTGCTCGCGCGTGAGGTCGGTTTCATGGAAATGGCCGCCGCAATAAGCGCAAACATTGCGGTCGCGCACAAAGAGCTTGCCATTGGTCAGCCCCGGGCGCAAATTGAAGGGGTTGATATTGGGCACGCCCCGAGTGCCGATGATGCTGTTGACTCGGATGACCGACTGAAGGCCGGTCACAGCGTTGTGGCCGCCCCGAAAGACTGCAATCTCGGCGCCGGATTCCCAGCGAACCTCGCCAGACGCATAGTTCACCACCGCTTGTTCCAGAGAAATCCAGGACTGGGGAAGCCCTTGCGCCGACAACTTCAAAACTTTCACAAAAAACGCCTCCAGATTCGGTTGATCAAACACCAGCACGGAACGCCAAAAGAGGCAGTGAAAGGCGCCTTGACGACGCCCCCAGAGCCTGCGTCACAATATACCCTGTTTACGTGACACACAGGCTTTCGCCGCTGGGACTTCTGGCGTAGGCGGCCCTCAAAAAATACAAGACTCCATGCAGGTTTTTCGCGGCTTCAAGCACCCAGGACTGGCCCCGGCCTGCGCCCTCACGATTGGCAACTTTGACGGCGTCCACCGCGGCCACCAGGCCATGCTGGCCTTGTTGCGCAGCGAAGCCCAGCAGCGCGGTGTGCCCAGTTGCGTGCTGACCTTTGAGCCCCACCCGCGCGACTACTTTGCCAAACTCACCCGCCAGCCCGACCTGGCGCCCGCGCGCGTGGGTACGTTTCGCGACAAAGTGGCCGACTTGGCGCACAGCGGCGTGGACCAGGTGGTGGTGCTGCCGTTTAACGCCACCTTGGCAGCGCAAAGCCCGCAGGAATTTGTGCAACAAGTGCTGGTAGACGGCCTGGGCGCAAAGTATGTGTTGGTGGGCGACGACTTTCGCTTTGGCGCCAAGCGCGCGGGCGACTATGCGCTGCTCGACGCCGCAGGCACGGCCCAGGGCTTTGACGTGGCGCGCATGAATAGCTACGAGGTGCACGGCCTGCGGGTATCGAGCTCGGCGGTACGTGAGGCGCTGGCGGCTGGGCGCATGGGTGAAGCGGCGCAGCTGCTGGGCCGGCCTTACCGCGTGTCCGGCCACATCGTGCACGGGCGCAAGCTCGGGCGCAGCCTGGGTTTTCGCACCCTGAATCTGCGCTTTGCGCACTGGAAACCCGCCACCAGTGGCATCTTCGTGGTGCAAGTCCATGGCCTGGCGCCGCAGCCGATTGCCGGGGTGGCCAATTTTGGCGTGCGGCCATCGCTGGACGCCAATGATGTGAACGGCGGGCGCGTACTGTTGGAAACTCATTGCCTGGACTGGCCCGACTCCCTGGGCGCCGAGGGGGGCTACGGTAAAATCGTCAGCGTGGAACTGCTACATAAACTGCACGACGAACTCAAATACGACGGTCTGGACGCCCTGACCCAGGGCATACAGCGCGACTGCGTTGAGGCGCGCGCCTGGCTGAGCGCCCGAATTTGACCGGGCACGCTGGCGCACCTTGCCCCGCGCCGCCAGTCTGCTGCCCGCACAGGCGGCGCACAACCAGCTTCTCCCCTTTTTTGCCCACGGCACCGACCCGAGATTTCCCATGACCGACAAAGTTGATTACCGCAGCACCTTGAACCTGCCCGACACGCCCTTCCCCATGCGCGGCGACCTGCCCAAGCGGGAACCGGCCTGGGTGAAGCAGTGGAACGAAGCCGGTCTGTACAAGCGCTTACGCGCCTCGCGCGTTGGCGCTCCGCTGTTTGTGTTGCACGACGGCCCGCCCTACGCCAACGGCCAGTTGCACATCGGGCACGCGCTCAACAAAGTGCTCAAGGACATGATCGTCAAGTCCAAGCAGCTTGCAGGCTTTGATGCGCAGTACATCCCCGGCTGGGACTGCCACGGGCTTCCGATCGAGAACGCGATTGAGAAACTGCATGGCCGCAAACTGAGTCGCGACGACATGCAGGCCAAAAGCCGCGCCTTTGCCACCGAACAAATTGGCCAGCAACGCGAAGACTTCAAGCGCCTGGGCGTGCTCGGCGACTGGGAGCGGCCCTACCGCACCATGGACTTTGCCAACGAGGCGGGCGAAATCCGCGCATTTAAACGCGTGATCGAGCGCGGCTTTGTGTACCGGGGATTGAAGCCCGTGTACTGGTGCTTTGACTGCGGCAGTTCGCTCGCCGAGTTTGAAATCGAATATGCGGACAAAAAGAGCGACACGCTGGACGTGGCTTTTGAGTCGGCCAACCCCGCCGCGCTGGCCGCCGCTTTTGGCCTGGGCGCCCTGCCCTCAGCTGCCAAATCGGCCTTTGCCGTGATCTGGACGACCACCGCCTGGACCATTCCCGCCAACCAGGCGCTCAATGCCAATGCAGCCATCACCTACGCGCTGGTAGACACGCCGCGCGGTTACTTGGTGCTGGCGGCGTCCCTGGTAGACAAATGCCTGGAGCGCTACGGCCAGACCGGCACCGTGATCGCTACCACCCTGGGCGAACGCTTAGGTGGTCTGAAGTTCAAACACCCCTTGCACGACGTGCACGAGGGCTACCGCCGCCTCTCCCCCGTGTATTTGGCCGACTACGTGAGCGAAGGCGACGGCACGGGCATGGTGCATTCCTCGCCCGCGTATGGCGTGGATGACTTTAATAGCTGCGTGGCTAACGGCCTGAAATACGACGACATCCTGAACCCGGTGCAGGGCAACGGAACCTACGCCGACGATTTGCCCTTGTTTGGCGGCATGAACATCTGGAAGGCATGCCCGGTCATCATCGAAGTGCTAGGCCAAAGTGACAGGCTCATGGCCACCCACGCCATTACGCACAGCTACCCGCATTGCTGGCGCCACAAGACGCCGGTGATCTACCGGGCGGCAGCCCAGTGGTTTGTGCGCATGGACGAGGGCCCGGGCGTATTTACCAAAGACAAGGCGCCCAAAACCTTGCGCCAGTTGGCCCTGGACGCCATCGAGCAAACCCGCTTTTATCCTGAGAACGGCAAAACCCGCCTGCGCGACATGATCGCCAACCGGCCGGACTGGTGCATCAGCCGCCAACGCAGCTGGGGCGTTCCCGTGCCTTTCTTCTTGCACAAAGACAGCGGCGAGCTGCACCCGCGCACCATGGAAATCTTGGACCAAGCGGCAAGCATCGTTGAACAAGGCGGCATTGAGGCCTGGAGCCG
>CAMDHS010000093.1 GCA_945898115.1 Comamonas sp. lk | reverse complement strand
TCGGTGGGCGTGACGCTGACCATTCCCCTGTTCACGGGCCGCACGCTGGACGCCAAGCTGAAGGAAACCGTGTCCTTGGAAGAAAAAGCGCGCAACGACCTCGAAACCGTGCGACGCAACGCCTTGCAAACCACGCGCACTGCGTTTTACGGCGTGCAGTCCGGCATGGGCCAGGTCAAGGCGTTTGAGGCTGCTGAGGTGTCAAGCCAAAGCGCGCTCGACGCCAACAAGCTCGGCTACCAGGTGGGCGTGCGCATCAACATCGACGTGCTGAACTCGCAAAGCCAGCTCTTTGACACCAAGGCCAAACTGGCCAAGGCGCGCTACGACGTGCTGGTGGGCGGACTCAAGCTGCGCCAGGCAGCCGGCACGCTGGCTGAGGCCCATTTGCAAGAAGTGAACGACCTGCTGGCCAAGTAAGGCGACAAAGGCTTTCCCGAGACGCGGCGCCGCAATGGGCGCACTACACCGGGCGGCGATGACGGTTTGCGGGCGGACCCAGCAATAAAACCCGCAGCAAAGAACGCATAGCCCACGCCGCGCGGGCTCAGAAGCGGGCGTGGTCAGCGTCTGGTGATTGCCAGCAATTCCACAATCTGCGCACTGGTGCGACGCGCCGCACCCGCGTGGCGCAAGGCAAAAGCCAGCGCTGCGCTGCTGCTGGCCTCTAGCGCTAGGGGGTCTTGCACGAGTTGCAACGCGTGGTCCAGCGCCTGCGCCATGTCGGGCACTTCATAGGCGGCGCCCTCCAACTGCGCCATTTCTGCCGCCTGGGCAAAGTTGAAGGTGTGCGGCCCCATCACCACCGGGCAGCCGCAGGCCGCCGCCTCAATCAGGTTTTGCCCGCCCAGGGGCGCAAAGCTGCCGCCCAGAAGCGCCACATCGGCCAGACCCAAATACAAGGCCATTTCGCCCAGGCTGTCGCCCAGCCAAATGTCCGCCGGGGCAAAGCCCGTGCCGTCCACGCTGCGGCGCGACACACTCAGGCCCGCCGCCGCACACAACGCCGCCACCGCGTCAAAACGCTGCGGGTGGCGCGGCACCAGCAGCCACTGCACGCTGCGCAGGGCGTCTGGCGCGGTTTGGGTTTCGGTTTCGGTCGGCGTTGCCGTTGCCGTTGCGGGTGTGGGTAAGGTTGCGACAGCGGCTACGGGTGCGCCGAGTTGAACACTGCGGCTTGTATCGCCTAATGCCGCGGTTGCGCGCGTACGCAGCGCATCCAGCAGCATTTGTTCCTCGCCATCGCGCGAACTGGCAAACAACAGAACCGGCTTACCCACGCTGCGGCGCAGCGCCAGGCCTTGGGCGCACTGGTCGGCGTCGGGCGTGGTGTCAAATTTCAAATTGCCCAGCGGCGGCTGCACGGTGGCGCCCAGCAGGCGCAGGCGCCTTGCGTCGTCCTCAGTCTGCGGCCAAATGGCGGCCAGGGCGCGAAACGCCGGCAGCGACAGCCAAGCCAGGCGCTGCGACTGGCGCAGCGATTTGTCGCTCAGACGCGCGTTGACCAGGCACAGCGGCACGCCGACCTGCTGGCAGGCGCGCACCAGATGGGGCCAGACCTCGGTTTCCATCAGCAGCCCTATGCGCGGGCGAAAGTGCTGCACAAAGCGGCGCGTGGCGCCCGGCGTGTCCCAGGGCTGCCAGACCTGCACATCGCCTGGCTGCAACAGGCTGCTCCCGGCTTCGCGCCCGGTGGCCGTGCCGTGGGTGAGCAAAAGCCGCATGCCGGGCAGTGCTTGGCGCATTTGCTGCAGCAGCGCCGCAGCCGCATGGGTTTCGCCCAAAGACACTGCGTGAATCCAGACCCAGGCGCCGGGCGCCGAGGGTGCTTGCAGCGCATCGTAATGGCCAAAACGCTGCTCCACGTCTTGGGCGTAGAGGGGTTCTTGGCGTGCTCGCTGCTGTAATTTGCGACGCAAGAGCGGCTGCGCCAAGCACAACACGGCGCTGTACAAGCCCAGCGCAAAGCGCTCGCGCCAGCGGGCGGGCTGGGCTGCGCCTGAGACGACACTGGCCGAGTAAGCGGTCGGACCGGCGCCCGGTTTCACGCGCGCGGCCTTGTGTTTGTGGCGGGCGCGGGCTGAGGCGCTGCGGCCGCCGAGCCGTTCGCCGCCGCTGGCGTGTTGGCACTGGCATCCGTCTGCAGATTCGACGCAGCACCCGTTGGCACGCCAATGGGCGCACCAGGATGCGCACTGGCATAGGCCACCCCTACCGCCAGCCAAGCCGCCCAGACCTCGGCCACGTTTGGCGCGGCCTGACCGCCCAGCGCCACTTGGTAGGTACAGCCCACCGGCCCGGCGCGCCAGGCGCGGGGCTGGCTAAAAATCTGCACATGCGGCGCGTCCAGCGCCACGGCCAAATGGCTCAGGCCGGAATCAACGCCAATCACCCCACTGCAAGCCGCCATGCGCTGCGCCACCGGCGCCAGCGACAGCGCGGGCCAGACCCGGGCCTGCGGGCCCAGCGCCTGGGCGATGCGCTGCACGCGGGCCAGCTCGGTGGCGCCCGCCTGGGGCAGTTCCACGGTATGGCCTTGATTGATGAGTTGGCGGCTCAGGGCGATCCAGTGGCTCTCAGGCCATTCGTTGTCGGCGCGGGTGGTTCCGTGCGCCAGCACCACGCCATAGCGCTCGCTCAAAGGCACACCCAGCGGCAGGGGCACGAGCGGATAGATGTTGGCGCCTTCTGCCGTGTAGCCGAGCGCCAGCGCCGCCAGCATGCGGTAGCGCGCCACCGCATGGATGCGACGGGGCATGGGCAGTGTGCGGTCCAGCAGCCAACGCACCGGCCACTCGTAGGCGCAGGCCTCGCTGGCGTTGGCGTAGGTGGCGCGAAAGCCGCCCGGCGCCAGGCGCGCGCTGCGCGCCACCAGGGCCGATTTGATGAGACCCTGTAAATCAATCACCGCGTCATAAGCCTGCGCCTGCAGCAGCTTGACAAAGGCGGCGCGCTCTAGCTTGGTGGGCGCGGCAAACCACGATTTGCGCCAGCGCCGCTGCGCAATCGGCAGCACGCGGCGCACGCCGCTGACCTCTTGCACCAAGGGCGCAAAGGCTTCCTCGACCACCCAGTCGATCTGCGCTTGCGGAAAAGCCTGCCGGATGTCATGCACCACCGGCATCGTCTGCACCACGTCGCCCAGGGACGAGAGCTTGACGATCAGGATGCGCATCGGTGCTTAGTGCGCCGATTGCTCAAAATGCGCGTCGGGCTTGACGGCGCGCAGCAACGCGAGCATCTCCGCCTCAATGCGCGCCAGGGCCTCGGCCGTGTGGCCCTCAAAGCGCAGCACCAGCACTGGCGTGGTGTTGGAAGCGCGCACCAGGCCAAAGCCGTCGGGCCAATCCACGCGCAGGCCGTCAATGGTGTTGATGGCGGCCGGCGCCGCAAAGGTGGCACGCGCCACCAGTTGCGCCACCACCGCGTGCGGTTCGCCTTCGGCGCAAGGCACGTTGAGTTCGGGCGTGGAAAAGCTGGTGGGCAAGGCGTGCAAAAGTGCGTTCGAGTCCGCCACCTTGCTCACAATCTCTAACAAGCGGCAACCCGCATAGGTGCCGTCGTCAAAGCCAAACCAGCGTTCTTTAAAGAAGATATGGCCGCTCATCTCGCCACCCAGCGGGGAATCGAGCTCTCGCATCTTGGCCTTGATCAGCGAGTGGCCGGTCTTGAACATCAGCGGCACGCCGCCCGCTGCGGCAATGGCCGGGGCCAGGCGCTGCGAGCATTTGACGTCAAACACAATGGTGCCACCGGGCACGCGCGAAAGCACGTCTTGCGCAAACAGCATCATCTGGCGGTCGGGGTAGATATTGCTGCCATCGCGGGTGACGATGCCCAGTCGGTCGCCGTCGCCGTCAAAGGCCAGACCGAGTTCGGCGTCGCTGGCCTGCAGCGCGGTAATCAGGTCGCGCAGATTTTCGGGCTTGCTGGGATCAGGATGGTGGTTGGGAAAATTGCCGTCCACCTCGCTGAACAGCTCGGTCACTTCGCAGCCAATGGCCCGCAAAATCGCCGGGGCCGACGCACCGGCCACGCCGTTGCCGCAATCGACCACAATTTTTAGGGGGCGGGCCAGGCGGATGTCACCCACGATTTTTGCGCTGTACGCCGGCAGTACGTCGGCCGGGGTGCAAGCGCCGCCGCTTTGCAAGGCCCAGGATTCGTCCACCATCATCTGGCGCAGGGCCTGGATTTCGTCGCCGTAAATGGCTTTGCCGCCCATCACCATTTTGAAGCCGTTGTAGTCGCGCGGGTTGTGGCTGCCGGTGACCTGAATGCCGCTGCTGCACAGGGTGCAAGCCGCAAAGTAGAGCATGGGCGTGGTGACCATGCCCACGTCAATCACCTGCACGCCCACTTCTTGCAGGCCGCGCATCAAGGCCTGCGCCAGCCCCGGGCCGCTCAGGCGCCCGTCGCGCCCCACCGCCACCGTGGTTTGCCCCTGGCGCAGCGCTACCGTGCCAAAAGCGCGACCCAGCTTGCACGCGACGTCTTCGTTCACCGTAACTGGCACGATGCCGCGGATGTCGTAGGCTTTGAAGATGCTGGGGGAAATGGACATGTGGGGCTTTCGAAATTCTTAAACAATCGGCGACAGACGACACAGGTCGAAGCTGGGGATTTTAGGTGGAGGGAGAAGCCTTCGGGCTGGCGCTTTGAGCCCAGCGCGCAGACCATACAGGTTTTCTATGGGCAATAAATCAGATGGCGCCCACCACCAACAACAAAGCGCGGCTTATTGCCCGCATGCGCTCGTCGTCCAGTCGGCCAAAGGGCTCGCTGATTCTGGCGCGTGGCAGTGTTGAGAGTTTGTCCACCATCACTTGCGAAAGCTTTTGCAAACCGTTGGCCGGACTGGGTTCGATGGTGATGCGAAAGGCCGCGTCGCGAAGTTCGCTGGTGACCGGGCATACCACCACGCTCTCCAAATCTGCCAGCAAGTCTGACTGGACGACCAGGGCGGGACGCGGTTTGCCGTAGTCGCCCTGCAGCGAGACCGTCACCAGATCGCCGCGCTGCATCATTGCCAGGAATCAATGTGGGTGGCCGCCTGTTCGGTAAAGCCCAGCACCTCGGCTTCTGCGGGGTCGTTTGCTAACGTAAGGCACTGCAGGCGCAATTGCGCCACGAACTCGGGCGCGCGGGTGTCGGGCACCCAAAACTGAACCGGCCGCAGGCCTGCGGCGCGCATGCGCTCGCGGTGGCGCGTCAGCTTGTTGGTCGCTTGCTTGTTGGATTGCATGCTTGCTCCTTCGCTACTCAAATGGTTTCTGAGATGGTTGCATGATACCCCTGCAAACCCTATTTTTCAAAGCCCGGGGCTGCGTATGATTTACCTGCGGCTACCGCAGACAAAACCCGGAGCACTTGACCCATGAAACCTTTTTCGCCCCCACCCGCTCGCGCCGCATTCCACAGCCCCCTGGGCCCCATGACCCTTGCCGCCAACAGCCAAGGCTTGTGCGGCGTCTGGTTCGACGGCCAAAAGCACCAGCCCGACCCGCACGCCTGGCCGCACGACGCGGCGCACCCGGTGCTGCTGCAAGCACAGGCGCAACTCGCCGAATACTTTGCTGGGCGGCGCAGTGTGTTCGACCTGCCGCTGGACTTGAGCGCTGGCACCGAATTTCAGCAAACCGTGTGGCGCGGCTTGCTGGACATTGCAACCGGCTCCACCACCGCTTACGGCGAACTGGCCCGGCGCATCGGCAAACCGATGGCGGTGCGCGCCTTGGGTGCTGCGGTGGGGCGCAACCCGATTTCCATCATCGTGCCCTGCCACCGCGTGGTGGGCGCGGGCGGCGCACTGACCGGCTATGCTGGTGGGTTGGACCGCAAGACGGCCCTGCTTCGCCTTGAGCTACCAGAAAGTAATTTGTGACCCCTGCCGCCCCCCGCCCTGCCACCTGGATTGTTGAGTTTGTTGCGCTGGCGGCCATTTGGGGTGCCTCGTTTTTGTTCATGCGCATCGGCACCGTGGCCTTTGGGCCGGTGGCCACGGCTGGTTTGCGGGTAGTGATTGCCGCCGTGTTTTTGCTGCCCATCCTGCTGCTGCGCGGCCACGCTGCGAGTTTGCGCCAGCACTGGAAGCTGGTGTTTTTGGTGGGCCTGACGAATTCGGCCATTCCTTTTGTGTGTTTTACATACGCGCTGCAGTCCATCACCATCGGTCTGTCCTCGCTGATTAACGCCACCGTGCCGCTGTTTGGCGCGGCAGTGGCCTGGGTCTGGCTGAAAGACCGGCCCACGGGTTCGCGCATCGTTGGCCTTGCGATTGGCTTTATCGGCGTGGGCATGCTGGCCTGGGACAAGGCGAGCTTTCGGCCGGACGCCTCGGGTCTGTCCAGCGGCTGGGGCGTGTTGGCCTGCTTGTTTGCCTGCCTGTGCTACGGCGTGTCGGCCAGTTTTACCAAGCGCTACATGGCGGGATTGCCCTCGCTGGTGTCAGCCACGGGTAGCCAGTTGGGCGCAGCCCTGGCGCTGCTGCCGCTGACCTGGTGGTTTTGGCCGCAGCAGGCGGTGGCGCCGCAGGCCTGGCTGGCGGTGCTGGCGTTGGGCGTGGTGTGTACTGGCCTGGCCTATATCCTGTTCTTTAGGCTGATTGAGCGTGCGGGGCCGGCCAAGGCGCTGTCGGTGACCTTTGCCATTCCGGTGTTTGCCATCGTCTACGGCGTGGTGCTGCTGGGCGAGGCGGTCACGCCCTGGATGCTGGTGTGTGGGTTGGTGATTGTGCTGGGTACTACGCTTTCTACCGGTCTGTGGCGGCTGCCTACCGGGCGTCGGGAACTTTCGAGTTAGGTTTTTCTTCCCCCCCTATCCCCCCGGCCCCCTTTCCACCCCGGCGGGGTGGAAAGGGGGAGTTAACAGCCACATTTGGTTTCGTCGCTTCGGCCAGGGCACCACCGGCCACTGTTTTGGAAAGTTGGCGGGGGAAGTATTTTTCGCATAAATGGGCTTTGGGGTGTTCCGCCAGTAGAAGGCTAGCCGACGCGACGAAATCAAATGTGGCTGTTGGCCCCCCTCTCTCGCCCGCCGGGCGAGAGAGGGGTTGGGGGAGAGAGTGGGAGAACTCGGCTAAAGCGCGACGGGCCACTGCTTTGTGGCCTAGCCCCTCGGATGGTGCGCCGCATGCAACTGCGCCAGGCGCTCGCGCGCGACGTGGGTGTAAATCGTAGTGGTGGAGATGTCCGCGTGGCCCAAGAGCAGCTGTACCGCGCGCAAATCGGCGCCGTGGTTGAGCAAATGGGTGGCAAAGGCGTGGCGCAAGGTGTGCGGCGACAAGGGCGAGGTGATGCCCGCTTGCAAGGCGTATTTTTTGACCAGGTACCAAAACATGGTGCGCGTCATCGCCCCACCGGCCAGGGAGCCGCGCTGGGTCACAAACACCTCGTCGGTGCTGGCGCCGCGCAGCAAGCCCGCGCGGGCCTGCGCCAGGTAGCGGTTGAGACACTCGCGGGCCACCTCGCCAAACGGCACCAAACGCTCTTTGCTGCCCTTGCCCAGCACCTTGAGCACGCCCTCGCTCATCCCCAGGTGATGCAGCTTCAAGCCCACCAACTCGCTCACCCGCAGGCCGCTGGCGTACATCAACTCGAGCATCGCGCGGTCGCGCACGCCAAGGTCGGTGTCGCTGTTGGGGGCTGACAGCAAGGCCTCCACTTGGGCTTCTGACAGACCCTTGGGCACGCGCAAGGGCTGCTTGGCCGACAACATGCGCAGGGTCGGGTCGGCGTTGGTGAGGTTTTCGCGCAAACACCAACGGTAAAAGCGCTTGAACACCGTCAAGCGCCGGTTGGCGGTGCTGGCGCGGGTCTGGTCGTGGCGGTGGGCAAAGTAGGCCTGCAAATGGGCCTCTTGCACCGCCATCAAATCCAAGCCCAGGGGCTGCAACCACTGGGCGAACAAGGCCAAGTCGCGGCGGTAAGCGGCCAAGGTGTTGGCCGACAAACCCGACTCCAGCCACAGTGCATCGGCAAACGCGTCAATGCAGTCGGTGGCCGGGGCGGGGTTCATTCCAAGGTGAGTTTTTGCTGGTCCACCACTTTTTTGTAGACCTCGTACTCGGCCTTCATTTGGGCGGCAAACTGCTCTGGCGTGTTGGCAATGATCAGCGAGCCGGTGTCTTCAATGCGCTTGCGCACCGCTGGGTCTTCCAGGGCTTTGCGCACCCCGGCGTTGATTTTGTCCACCACGTCTTTGGGCAAGCCCTTGGGGCCATAAATGCCGTAATAGGCCATGCGGTTCACCGGCTCCAAGCCCACTTCTTTGAAGGTCGGCACATTGGGCAACACCGCCAAGCGCTGGGGCGCGGCCACAACGATGGGCACCAAGCGGTTGTCTTTGATGAACGGCAGGGCCGAAGGCAGGTTGTCAAAAATCATCAGCACCTGGCCGGCCACGGTGTCGTTGAGGGCGGGGCCTGCACCCCGGTAAGGGATGTGGGTGATGAAGGTTTGCGACAAGCTTTTGTACAACTCGGTTTGCAAGTGGCCAATACCGCCGGTGCCCGACGACGAGTAAGAGTACTTGCCCGGGTTGCGCTTGACCTCGGCCAAAAAAGCCTTGTAGTCGCGCGCTGGAAACGAGGGGTGCACCGCAATCACATTGGGCGTGGCCGCGATGTTGATGATGGGGGTGAAATCGGTCTGCGCGTTGTAAGGGATTTTGGGGTTGATCGCCGGGTTGGCGGCGGTGGTTGACACCGTGGCCATGCCCAAGCTGTAGCCATCGGGGGCTGACTTGGCCGTTTCCAAGGCACCGACCACGCCGCCGCCACCGGCCTTGTTTTCGATGACCACGGTTTGACCCAGGGCCTTGCCCAAAGGCTCGGCAATCACGCGCGCAATGATGTCGGTGGTGCCGCCGGGTGCAAAAGGCACTTGCAGCTTGATGGGTTTGTTCGGGTACGCGCCTTGGGCCAAAGCCCCGGCAGCGCTCACAGCCAAGGCGCAAGCGCTCAGCAGGTGTCGTCTGTGGATCATGTACTTGTTCCCCTATGATGGTCGCCAAAGCCTTGCATTCTAGGTGGGGGCACTCGCCCAAACATACGCAAATCCACTTAATTTCAACCCACCCCGATGAATACCGCCTCTTTGCTGCTGCCCGACTTTGCCCTCATTTTGTGCGGCTACGTGGTGTGCCGCTACACCGCCTTGAACCGCAGCGTGTGGGAGCCGGTGGAGCGCTTGGTTTACTACTTCTTGGTCCCCGTGCTCTTGTTCCACGCCATGGTGCGCACCCCCTTGGATGTGGCTGCCACCTCCGGCCTGATGGGCGCGGGCGTGACACTGGGCTTGGCCGGCGTGCTCATGGCCTACAGCCTGCCCCACCTGCCCGGCATGGGCGGCACCGATGCTCGCATGCACGCGGGCAGCGCCCAAGTGGCGTTTCGCTTCAACTCTTTCATTGGCCTGGCCCTGGCCGAGCGCTTGGCCGGTGCCCAAGGGCTGCAATGGATCGCGGTGCTGATTGGGGTCTGCGTGCCCATTTTGAACATCGCTGCGGTGTGGCCCATGGTCGGTGGCGGTGGGCGGCAGTTTGCCAAAGAGTTGCTGCGCAACCCTTTGGTGGTGGCCACCGTCAGCGCCTTGGCGTTCAACCTGATGGGGGGCACCCTGCCCGATTGGCTGCTGCCCACCACCGCCCGCATTGGCTCGGCCTCGATTGCGCTGGGCCTGATGGCCGCCGGGGCCGGTTTGCAGCTGAGCCAACTGGGCCTGGCCCCGCGCTTGAGCGTGGGGGTGTTGCTCATCAAACACCTGCTCATGCCTTTGGCCGCTTGGGTGCTGGTGGGCCTGTGGGGCTTGGACACCACCCAGGCCCTGGTGTTGATGGCCTTCGCCGGCCTGCCCACCGCCTCCAGCGCTTATGTGTTGGCCGCGCGCATGGGCCACAACGGACCCTTTGTCGCCGGTTTGGTCACCCTGTCCACCTTGCTCGGCATGGCCAGCTTGCCGTTAGCCTTGTCCTTGGCCGGCATGACGCCGCCCTGACTTTGGCATTGGGACACCAGCTTGGCTTTGGCCGCTGCGGGTCAAGCCACTGGGCGGCCCGGCTCGTTCAGGCCGGAACGAACAAGGCTTTGTACTTTTCGCGCAGCAGGTTTTTTTGCACCTTGCCCATGGTGTTGCGCGGCAACTCGGCGACCACAAAGCACTGTTTGGGCACCTTGAAGTTGGCCAAGCTGGCCTTGAGGGCGGCCACCACCGCATCGGGGGTCACTTGGGCGC
>CAMDHS010000092.1 GCA_945898115.1 Comamonas sp. lk | reverse complement strand
GTCCAAGTTGCCGTGGCGCGCAGCACCCAACCCACCGACCTGGTGCAACCCGGTCACATCTTCCCGCTGCAAGCCGTTGACGGCGGCGTGCTCATGCGGGCAGGCCACACCGAAGCCGGTTGCGACCTGGCCGCCATGGCCGGTTGCAGCCCTGCCGCCGTGATATGCGAGATCATGAAAGACGACGGCACCATGGCCCGCTTGCCCGATTTGCAGCTGTTTGCTGCCGAACACGGCATCAAGATTGGCACTATTGCCGACCTGATTGCGCACCGCAGCCAGGTCGATTCCTTGGTGGAACGCAAGGGCAGTCGCCCCTTCAAAACCGCTTTTGGCGGCTTCACCGCCCACATTTTTCAGGACACCACCGGCCATGGCGTGCACCTGGCGCTGGTCAAGGGCCAATGGGCCGAGGGCGAAGCGGTGTCGGCCCGCGTGCACGAGCCGTTGTCGGTGCTCGACGCCCTGGAAATGGGCCGCTCTTTGCATTCCTGGAGCCTGGACGCGGCGCTGGCGCACGTGGCCCATGAGGGACGCGGCGTGGTGGTGCTGCTCAACTGCGGCGAGAGCAGCGAACAACTGCTGGCCCAGTTTGACGGCACGGCCCGCCCGGCGCATGCGCCCGAGCGTGGCCGCATGGACTTGCGCACCTATGGCGTGGGCGCCCAAATTTTGCGCCTGTGCGGCGTGCAAAAAATGCGTTTAATGGGCAGCCCCCGGCGCATGCCCAGCTTGACCGGCTACGGACTGGAAACCGTGGGCTACCTCAGCCCCACGGCGGCTTAAGCCAAGCCAACACAGCAATACCCCCGTACACAGAAGGAAAACCCCATGTTTGGCGCAGACAAAGGCAAAGTTGAAGACACCGACAGCCGCATGGACGGCAAACAACTGCGCATTGGCATCGTGCAAGCGCGCTTTAACGCCAGTGTGACCGACGCGCTGGCGGCAGCCTGCAAGCAAGAGCTGCTGAACCTGGGCGTGGCCGAGCGCGACATCCACCACTTCACCGTGCCGGGCGCACTGGAAGTGGCTACCGCCTTGCAAGCCTTGGCCGAGAAAAACCGCTACGACGCCCTGGTGGCGCTGGGCTGCATCATCCGTGGCGAGACCTACCACTTTGAACTGGTGGCCAACGAGTCGGGCGCGGGCGTCACGCGTGTCTCGCTGGACAACCAAATCCCTATTGCTAACGCGATCCTCACCGTCGAAGACATGGCCCAGGCCGTGGCCCGCCAAACCGACAAAGGCCGTGACGCCGCCCGCGTGGCGGTGGAAATGGCTAATTTTCTGGAAACCGTTTAATGACCGATACCCCCGCAGCCAGCCAGCGCCCTCCCCGCCAATCCCGCGTGGGGCTGACCAGTACCGGTGCGCGCAAGGCAGGCAGCAAAAACAACCGCAGCCGCGCCCGCGAATTTGCGCTCCAGGCCCTGTACCAGCGCCTGGTGGGCAAAAACTCGGCTGCCGACATTGACACCTTTACCCGCGACCTGGCGGGCTTCAACAAAGCCGACGCCGCGCACTTTGACGCACTCCTACACGGCTGCATTGACCATGCGGTCGCGCTCGACGCCCTGATCCTGACCCGGATGGACCGGCCCATGACCGAGATCTCGCCGGTAGAGCACGCGGTGATGTGGATTGGCGTGTATGAGATGCAGCACTGCCCCGACGTGCCTTGGCGCGTGGTGCTCAACGAATGCATTGAGCTGGCCAAGGAATTTGGCGGCACCGACGGCTTCAAGTACGTCAACGCCGTGCTCAACGGCCTGGCGCCCGAGCTGCGTGGCCCCGAAGTGCAGGCCGACCGCGCCAAGCACCCAGCTGCCTCATCGTCCGAATAGCCGCCTTCAGAAATGCAGATCTCGCGCCGCGCCGAAAAAATAGAGCCTTTTTATGTGATGGAAGTGGCCAAGGCCGCCTCCGAGCTGGGCCGCAGCGTGGCGCACACCGATGCGCCCATGGTGTTTTTGAACATCGGCGAGCCCGATTTCACCGCCGCGCCCCTGGTGCAAGCCGCAGCCCAGCGCGCCATCAGCCTGGGCCACAGCCAATACACCCAGGCCACCGGCCTGCCCGCCTTGCGAGAGCGCATCAGCGACTGGTACGCCAGCCGCTTTGGTGTCAACGTGCCGGCCAGCCGCATTGTGGTCACCGCTGGCGCATCTGCCGCACTGCAACTGGCCTGCCTGGCGCTGATCGACGCGGGCGACGAAGTGCTCATGCCCGACCCCAGCTACCCCTGCAACCGGCATTTTGTGAGCGCCGCTGACGGGCGCGCGGTGCTGATCCCCACCACGGCAGCACAGCGCTTTCAGCTCAGCGCCGACCAGGTGCAAGCGGCCTGGGGGCCCAAGACGCGCGGCGTGCTGCTGGCCTCACCCTCCAACCCCACCGGCAGCTCGATTGACCCGGATGAGCTGCGCCGCATCCACGCCGTGGTGCAAGCGCGCGGTGGCGTGACCATGGTGGACGAGATTTACCTGCCCCTGAGCTTTGACGCCCACTACGGCCAAACCGCGCTGGCGCTGGACGACTCGGTGATTAGCATCAACAGTTTTAGCAAATACTTCAATATGACCGGCTGGCGCCTGGGCTGGATGGTGGTGCCGCAGGCGCTGGTGCCGGTGATTGAGCGCCTGGCGCAACACCTGTTTATCTGCCCCAGCACCATCGCCCAGCACGCGGCGCTAGCCTGTTTTGAGCCCGAGAGCATCGCCCTGTACGAGACCCGCCGCGCCGAGTTCAAAGCCCGGCGCGACTACTTTGTGCCCGCGCTGCAAAGCCTGGGCCTCGACTTACCCGTGGCGCCCGACGGCGCGTTTTACGCCTGGGCCGATTGCTCGGCGGCGTGCGCGCGGCTAGGGCTCAAAGACAGCTGGGATTTCTCATTTGCCGTGATGCAACAAGCCCATGTGGCCATCACGCCGGGGCGCGACTTTGGCACCGACCTCACGGCACAATTTGTACGCTTTTCCACCGCCAGCTCAATGGAACAATTGCACACGGCAATAGCGCGCCTGCGCAAAATGCTGGCCTGAGCCGCATTCCCCCGCATTTTTTGAAAACACCCCCTGGGCTTTCACCATGAACCAAGACCTTAACATTCTCCAACTCGTGCTGCACGCCAGCTTTGTGGTGCAAATCGTCATGGCGCTGCTGATGCTGGTGTCACTGTCAAGCTGGTCGGCGATTTTTCGCAAGCTGTTTGCCCTCAAGCGCGTCAAGGCCCACAACGAAACCTTTGAGAAAGAGTTTTGGTCGGGCGCCAGCCTCAATGAGCTGTTTACGTCAGCCTCGTCCAAGGGCCAAAACTCGGGCCCCATGGAACGCATTTTTGCCAGCGGCATGCGCGAGTTCCAAAAACTGCGCGAACGCCGCGTGAGCGACGTGGCCACGCTCATGGACGGGGCGCGGCGCGCCATGCGCGCAAGCTACCAGCGCGAGATGGACGAGGTGGAAAGCAATCTGTCCTTTTTGGCGTCGGTTGGTTCGGTCTCGCCCTATGTGGGCTTGTTTGGCACGGTTTGGGGCATCATGCACGCCTTTACTGGCTTGGCGTCATTGCATCAAGTCACGTTGGCCACCGTGGCGCCGGGCATTGCAGAGGCGTTGGTGGCCACCGCCATTGGCCTGTTTGCCGCCATTCCGGCGGTCATTGCCTACAACCGCTTTGCCCGCGACATCGACCGCATCGCTATTCAGCACGAAACCTTTATTGAAGAGTTTTCTAACATCTTGCAGCGCAATGTGAGCGCGCAAACCAGCCCGGCTGCACCGCGCTAATCCGGCCACACCCACAGCACACCCTAAGGAGCCTTCCATGCCTGCAGTGAGTTCCCGTGGCCGGGGTCGTCGCACCATCAGCGAGCCCAATATGGTGCCCTTTATTGACGTGATGCTGGTGCTGCTGATCATCTTTATGGTCACCGCACCGCTGATCACGCCCAGCATGATTGACCTGCCCAGCGTGGGCAAAGCGGCCAAGCAGCCCGACGTGGTGGTGCAAATCGTGGTGGGCAAGGACGACAAGCTCGAACTGCGCGCCCACGAGACCACCGCGCCCGTGACCCTGTCCGCCCTGGCCAGCGCCGTGCGCCGCGCCCAAACCCGGCCCGATGGCGGCCAGGCAGAGCGCGCCGCCGTGGTCATCAGCGCCGACAAGGCGGTGCGCTATGAGAGCGTGGTCAAGGTCATGGACACGCTGCAGCGCGCCGGTATTGAGCGCGTGGGCCTGTCGGTGCAACTGGCGGATTGACACGCAGCATGGCTCTGGCTCCTGCCCGCGAGGCATTCATGCCCCCGCCCACGCCCGGGCTGGGTCGGTCCGTGACGATGGCGCTGGTGGCGCACGCCGCGCTGGTGTTGGCCTTGTCGTTTGCGGTGCAATGGCGCCAAAGTGCGCCTGAGCCCGTGGCCTTTGTCGCCGAGTTATGGGCCGCTCTGCCTACCGAGGCCGCCCCCCCGGCGCCCGAGCCGCTGCCCATGGAGGCGGTGATAGAGCCCACACCGGCACCGGCACCGGCACCTGAACCCAAACCCGTGCCCAAGCCTGTACCCCCGCCGCCGGTAGCAGCGCCGCCCGAGCCACCCAAACCCGCCGACATCGCGCTGGAGAAGAAAAAAGCGCTGCAAGAAGCCAAGAAAAAACAAGAGCTAGCCCAAGCCAAGGTGCAAGCCGCCGTGCAACTTGAAAAAGACAAGGCCGAGAAGCAGAAAAAACTGAAGGCGGATGCCGAAAAGTTGCAAGCCGACAAAGAAAAATCCGCCAAGCTCAAGGAAGACAAGCTCAAGGCTGACAAACGCCTGAAAGAAGAAAAAGCCGCTGAGGCTGCACGTAAAAAAGAAGAGCAACAAGCCGCTGAAGAAGCTGCGCAGAGCGAGCAACGCCGAAAAGAGGCCAAAGACCGCGCGCTGCGCTTAGCCGGTGCCGCCGCAGGCAATGGCGAGGCCGACTCCAAAGGTAGCGCTGCCCAAAGCGCTGGGCCGTCGGCGAGTTACGGCGGCAAGATCGTGGCCGCCATCCGCCCCAACATCACCCAGCTCAAAGAAATTGCGGGCAACCCGTCCGTGGAATACGACGTCTACACCGACGCCAGCGGCAACGTGCTCAGCGCAAAACTGCGTAAAAAGAGCGGCGACTCCTATTGGGACGAGGCCGCACTCAACGCCATCCTGAAAACCGGCAAGCTGCCCCGCGACGAAAACGGGCGCGTGCCCTCGCCGATGACGATTGCGCTGGAGCCCAAGCCGCGCTGATGCGCGCTGATGCGCTCTGGTACGCCCGGATAGGCGTTGATAGGCGCTAGTAAGCGCTAGCCATAGTGCGCAGGCTGACGATACTGCCGTCTTTCGGGTGTATCGCCGCCAAGCGCGCCGCGAATCGGGCCTGCACCATGGACGGTAGGGGCGCAAATCCGCTGTTTTTGAGCAATTGGTCGCCGCTGAGTTGCGTCCAATAGATGAACTGCACCGCGTCTTGCACTGCGGCTGCGGTTTTGGGCTCGGCGTCCATCAGCATGAAGGTGGTCATGGTGATGGGCCACGCGTCTTCCTGGGGAATATTGAGCAAATTGCTGGACTCGTCACCGGTTTTGTACATACCAGAGGCCATCACCGCCGCTCGGAATGCGCGCTCAGACACAGAAACATAGCCAGTGTCTGTGCCATTACGCAAGGCCACGCTGGTGAGCCCCTGTTTGAGCACGCGGTCATAAGACGCGTAGCTGATCGCACCAGGCAGCTCTTTGAGCAGTTTGACCACGCCGTCATTGCCCTCGCCTTTTTCAAGCGGAGAGGCTGCCGCAGGCCAGGCCGGGAGCCCAGAGCGCCCTAGCGTTTTATCAAATACCTCAGACTGCATGCTTAGGTAGTGGGTAAAGGTTTCGGTCGAACCCGATTTGTCGGCTCGCACGACACGCACTATGGGCAGGTTGGGCAAACGCAGGCCAGGGTTCAATGCCTCAATCGACTTGTCCCGCCAGTGCACCACCTTGCCCAAAAAAATGTCCGCCAGCACGGCGCCATTGAGTTTGAGGGCATTGGCGGGCACGCCCTTGAGGTTGACCACCGGCACCATGGCGCCCACCAGCGTGGGCAACTGTATCAGCCCGTGCTTGGCCAGTTCGGACTGCGGCAAGGCAATGTCTGAGGCCCCGATTTCAACCGCACGGGCAATGATCTTCTTTTGCCCGTCGCCAGAACCCGTGGGCGCGTAAAGAAATTGCTTTGCGGTGCGCTTTTGGTATTCCGCGCCCCAGGCTTGGTAAGCCGCTGACGGAAACGTGGCGCCAGCCCCGGTAATCTGCCCATGCGCCGAGCCGGTGCACACCAAAACAAACCCCACCCAGAATTTACAAAACCGCATTGCCGCTCCCTTTTCAGAATAAGGAGGCATTGAAGCACACGCGTGTTAACTATTTCTTATATGGCAAGCTTTTTTAATGGAATTATGAATTTTTGAGAGCGCTTGGTCGGCGTTACAACAGGCCCCGAGCCAGAGCGCTGCGCAGGGCGTGCGGCGCAAGCGTCCGCGCCGCACCGAGTTGAACTGCAGGCTGCAGGCCGACAATCGCGACGCAAACCATGGTTCAATTGCGTGTTTTTTGGTGACCGGCCGCACTAGGTCGGCGTGCAGGGTGTATCTGCCCAGCGGAGACTTACCTCCTGGGCAGCCTTTATTCACGTCAACGGGGAGCATTGTTTTGAAATTCAAAAGATTCGTGCTGGGCGCCTTGGTCGTCTTGGGCACTGGTGGAGTGGGCGGCTGGTCGAGTCTTGACAAAGAGACACGAGGCCTGCTGGAAACGGTGCCTACCAATCGAGATTTGTTGTTTTGGACGGAGCCGCAGCGCGATGCAGCCTTTCGCGCACTGGACCGCCTGCCCATACTGGCCAAGTCCCATGTGGTGCCCGCCAGTGGCACGCCATCGCCCCTGCCCACAGGCGCGCCGCTGAAGTTGAGCAGCGATTTAGACGCCTACCTGGCCGGCCAGCGCAGCGCGGCCTTGCTGGTGGTGCATGACGGCAAGTTGCGCTTAGAGCGCTATGGCCTTGGCTTTGACGGCTCTGGACGCTGGACCAGTTTTTCTGTTGCCAAATCGTTCACATCCACGCTGGTGGGTGCCGCATTGAAAGACGGTTTCATCAAAAGTCTGGACGACAAGGTCAGCCTTTACATCCCTGAACTCAAAGGCTCCGCCTATGACGAGGTGAGCGTGCGGCAGTTGCTGACCATGACCTCGGGCGTGAAGTGGAACGAAGACTACGACGACCCCAACTCCGACGTTGCCAAATTCAACAACCACAAGCCCGAAGCGGGCGGAGAAGCGCTGGTGAGCTATATGCGCAAACTGCCGCGTGAGGTGCCCGCTGGCACGCGCTGGCTGTACAGCACCGGCGAGACCAATCTGGTGGGCACGCTGGTGCAACGCGCTACCCAAAAGCCCTTGGCGACTTATCTGGCAGAGAAGGTGTGGGGGCCCGCAGGCATGGAGCAGCAGGCGACCTGGCTGCTGAGCAAGACCGGCCAGGAAATTGGCGGCTGCTGCGTGCAAGCGTCCCCGCGCGACTACGCGCGCATGGGGCAGTTCATATTAAATGGCGCCACGGTGAACGGCCAGAGCATCGTGCCCGACGACTGGTGGGCCCAGGCCACGACCAAGCAGGCCGATATTGGTACGCCTGGGCGCGGCTACGGCTACCAGTGGTGGACCTATGACGACGGCAGCTTTACCGCCCGTGGCATTTTTGGCCAGGGAATCTTTATCGACCCCAAGCGCAAACTGGTCATCGTGTCCAACGCCAACTGGGGCGGTGGCGCCCGCGACAAGGTGGCTACTGAAGCGCGCAGTGCCTTTTACCGGGAGGTACAAAAAGCCATTGATGATGAAGGTGGTGTGCAGGCGAAGTGATCGCGGCGTTCTTTGGATCGCAATGCAGCCAGGCTTAACTGGCGCACGCACCAAAGCGCCGCATTTCGCTCCACCCCCAACTCACTCGTACGCAATCACCGCGCGCCCCGCATCCGCCTGCGAGCGCCAGCGGGCCAGGGCGGCGTCGCTGGGGTAGAAGCGGGCAGAGTCGCCGAGTTGGAGTTCGGCGTAGGCGCCCTCTTCTGCTTGGGCGGCTGCATCAGCGCCGTCCACTCCGGTAGCGCCGGGCAGGCGCTCCAGCGCAAAGCGCACCAAAAGGCCGCGCACGAGTTCGCCTTGGTCGGTCATCTCTCGCTGGGCCGGAAACTCGCGCAGCAGCTGGGCCACGTCGGGGCCGGGGCTGGTGCCATCGGCTTTGAGCGCCACGCGCAAAAAGCGGCCAAAGCGGCAGCGGGCTTGTTCCAGGTCCCAGAGTTGGGTGATGGTGAACTGCATGCCGCCCGAAAAGCGGTCCGGCTGCGCCTTGCCCATGGCAATGATGAGTGCGTCGTCCTTGAGCAGGTTTTTGTGCGCATTGATCAGCGCCTCGTCGGCGCGCGCCTCGATGGTGGCACTCTTGTCGTCGAGCTTGAACAGCGCCAGCTTGCCGCGTTGGCCGTTGATAACGCGCAGGTCGGTGATGATGCCCGCCAGCAACTGGGGCTCGCGGGTTTCCAGCAGCTCTTCGATGGGGCGCTTGGCAAAGCGACGCACTTCGAGCGCCACTTCGTCAAACAGATGGCCGGAGAGGTAAAAGCCAAGGGCGGTTTTCTCTTGCGTGAGGCGCTCTTTCACACCCCAGGGAATGGTGGCCACCAGGTCGGGCTCTTGGGTGCTGGAGCCGTGGTCGTCTTCACCGCCCATGTCAAACAGGCCGGCTTGGTGGACGTTGGCACTGGCTGCGGCCGCAAAGTCAAAGGCGCGGTCAATCGACGCCACCAGGGCGGCGCGGTTGAGCTCAAGCGTGTCAAAGGCACCAGCTTTGATGAGCGCCTCTAGGCAGCGCTTGTTCATGCGGCTGCGTTCCACGCGGCGGCAAAAGTCAAACAGGCTGGTGAATGGCCCGGCCTCGGCCGTGGGGCCGCGGCCTTCGCGCGCGGCGACGATGGCCTCAATCGCTTGTTGGCCGGTACCTTTGATGGCGCCCAGGCCGTAGCGGATCTGGCGGTCCGAGATGGGCTCGAAACGGTGGAAGTCCCGGTTGACGTTGGGCGGCTCAAAGTCGATGTTGAACTTGCCGGCGTCTTCAAACAAGACCTTGAGCTTGTCGGTGTCGTCCATCTCCACCGTCATGTTGGCGCAGAAAAACTCGGCCGTGTAATGCACCTTGATCCAGGCCGTGTGGTAGGCCAAAAGCGAATACGCAGCGGCGTGCGACTTGTTAAAGCCGTAGCCTGCAAACTTTTCCATCAGGTCAAACACCTCGTCGGCCTTGGCCTCGGTGATGTTGTTTTTGGCGGCACCGGCGCGGAAGATGGCGCGGTGTTCGGCCATTTCTTCGGCCTTTTTCTTGCCCATGGCGCGGCGCAGCATGTCGGCGCCGCCCAGCGAGTAGCCGCCCAAGATCTGCGCGGTCTGCATCACCTGCTCTTGGTAGACCATGATGCCGTAGGTCTCGGACAGCATTTCGGCCACCAGGGGGTGGGGGTATTCAATCTCTTCGCGCCCGTGCTTGCGCGCCACAAAGCTCGGAATCAGGTCCATGGGGCCGGGGCGGTACAGCGCGTTAAGCGCAATCAGGTCTTCCAGGCGCGTGGGCTTGGCGTCGCGCAGCATGCCTTGCATGCCCCGGCTTTCAAACTGGAACACGGCCTCGGTTTTGCCTTCTGCGAACAAGCGGTAGACCTGCGCGTCGTCCAGCGGCAGGTTCTCGAACGCAAAGTCTTGCTGGCCCGGATGGCGCGCAATGATGAAGTCGCGCGCAATCTCCAAAATCGTGAGCGTGGCCAGGCCCAAAAAGTCGAACTTGACCAGGCCTATGGCTTCCACATCGTCTTTGTCAAACTGGCTGACTGCGGATTCGCTACCCGGCTGCTGGTACAGCGGGCAAAAGTCGGTGAGCTTGCCGGGCGCGATCAGCACGCCACCGGCGTGCATGCCAACGTTGCGGGTCATACCCTCTAGCTTGCGGGCAAGTTCGAGCAGGGTTTTGACGTCTTCTTCGCGTGCTTCGCGCTCGGCCAGTATGGGTTCGGCCTCGCTGGCGTAAATGGTTTTATCGTCTTTTTTGCGGTCGGGCGGGGGCAGTTGCAGGGTGACCGAGGTGCCAGGTTTGTTGGGGATCAGCTTGCTGATGCCGTCGCAAAATCCGTACGGAAAATCAAGCACCCGGCCCACG
>CAMDHS010000091.1 GCA_945898115.1 Comamonas sp. lk | reverse complement strand
ACCTGCCCCACTACCGCCGCAACACCATCGAGACCGCGCGCCTGGCCGTGGCCGCACGCAAGCACTTGTTTGCCTGGGCGCAGGCCGAGGGCGTGGACTTTGACCTGAAAAAAGAGGGCATCCTGCACATCTACCGCGACAAAAAAGGCTTTGACCACGCCGGTGAAGTCTCCAAGCTGCTGGCCGAGGGCGGCCTGTCCCGCCGCGCGGTGACGCCAACAGAGATGAAAGCGATTGAACCCACGCTGGCCGGCAACTTTTACGGCGGCTATTTCACCGAGAGCGACTCCACCGGCGACATCCACAAGTTCACCTTTGGCATGGCCGCAGCCATCGCGCGCATGGGCGTGAAATGCTTGTACGAGCAAAACGTGGTGGCGCTGCACAGCGACGGCGACCAAGCCAGTGTCACCGTGCAAAACGGAGACGAGCAAGAGATACTTTCATTTGACGGCATGGTGGTGTGTGCCGGCGTGGAAAGCCGCCGCTTTGCCGCGCAACTCGGCGACCGGGTCAACATCTACCCGGTCAAGGGCTACTCCATCACCGTCAACCTGCCGGACGCGCAAAGCCAGGCCGCCGCGCCCATCGTCAGCCTGCTGGACGACGAAACCAAGCTGGTCACCAGCCGCTTAGGCCAAGACCGCTTTCGGGTGGCCGGCACGGCGGAGTTCAATGGCTACAACAAAGACATCCGGGCCGACCGTATCCGGCCGCTGACCGAGTGGGTGAACCAATGCTTTCCCGGTATCAACACCCGCCACGTGGTGCCCTGGGCCGGCCTGCGTCCCATGATGCCCAATATGCTGCCGCGCGTGGGCAAGGGCAGCATGGCCAATGTGTTTTACAACACCGGCCACGGGCACCTGGGCTGGACTTTGTCGGCCATTACTGCGGAAATGGTGGGCGATGTGGTGTTCGACCACTTGCGCCCCACCGGCCGGGCCAGCGCCATTCTGAGCGCGGTGTAGGCTTAAGCCAGCAGTCGCTAAACCCCCGCCCCACCCCGTCCTGCGCCTTGCACAAAGCGCGTGGCGCCGACGCTAAATTCGCCGCTGGCCAGCGTGGCTTGGCCGTGGGCGAATTCGTTGCGCAGCGCGGCGTCCAGGCTCAGGCCGTCTTGTTCATAGGCGCTCAGGCGGTCGTGGCGCAGGCAGGTTTGGGGCAGCTCGGCGAGTTGCTGGGCCAGCGCCAGGGCTGCATTGAGCGCCTGGCCGTCGTCCACCACGCGGTTGGCAAGGCCCATGGCCAGGGCTTCGTCGGCGCCCACGGCGCGGCCGGTCAAGATCAAATCGAGCGCGCGCGACAGGCCAATGAGGCGCGGCAGGCGCACCGTGCCGCCGTCGATCAGGGGCACGCCAAAGCGGCGGCAAAACACGCCCAGCACGGCAGAGCGCTCCACCACCCGCAGGTCGCACCACAGCGCCAGCTCCAGGCCGCCCGCTACGGCATGGCCGCTGATGGCTGCTACCACGGGCTTGGACAGCAGCATGCGCGAGGGTCCCATGGGCGCGTCGCCCTCGGGCTCTAGGCGGTTGCGCCGCGCGGGGTCGTTCATGGCTTTGAGATCGGCGCCCGCGCAAAAGGTGGCGTGCTCTCCGTGCAGCACCGCCACGCTGGACGAGACGTCGGCGTCAAAGGCGCGAAACGCATCGGCCAGCGCCTGCGCAGTGGCGCCGTCAACGGCGTTGCGGGCCTGCTGGCGGTTCAGGGACACCACGGTGACGGCACCCACGTGCGTCACCACAACCGGCTTGTCTGACATAAAGCACCTTTGCACGCCCGTGCAAGCTTTGGCGCACTCGGGCCAGCGCTGCGCGAGATTGCGCCACGCTGCCCGGCGCTTTGCCTGGGGCGTGGCCGCAGTATGGCAGCGCCGTGAGCTGGCTACGGTGGCTTAGGCCAGCGCGGTGTCCAAGCCCATTTGGTCGAGCTTTTGAAAGTATTTGCGTGCCAGTGCCACCACTTGCGCGTCGCTGGGGTGGTCGCTGGGAATGCTGGCCGATAGGGCCGCCGCCACCAGCGGGCTATGGCTTTTGGCCCAGGTGGCGAATTCGTCGCGCGCCATTCCGGGGCCAGTCAGCAGCACTTCGTGCACGCCAGCCAGGGCGACTGCCACGTCCGCAAACAAGGCCTTGCTGTCGTGCTGCTTGCCTTGGTGCTTGTGGTGGCTGCGCGAGTGGATGCGCTGGGCTTGCATATGTTCGTGGTCAAACATCATGACGTGGGCTTCTTGGTGGTCGATCCAGACAACAGCGTGAAAAGTAGACATGCGGGCTTTCTTAAGAGTGAAGTAAATGGGCTGGGTGCTCAGCCTTTTCCTGGCAGGCAATGCAGCGGGGCGCTTGCGGCGTGGCGCGCAGGCGCTCGGCGGCAATCGTGGTGCCGCAGTCGGTGCAAGTGCCATAGGTGCCCAGGTCCAGGCGCGCCAAGGCATCGGCAATCTGGCCCAGTTCGTCGGTTTCGCGTTCGTTCAGGGCAAATTCGATATCGCGCTCGCTGGCCACCTGGGCGGGTGAATCTTCGGAATGGGCGAAATGTTCTTCGGCCACCTCGGCCCGGCTGCGGGTGCCGCCGCGCTGCTGCGCGATTTGGGCCAACAGTTCTGTGCGCTGGGCCAGCAGGCTCGCGCGGTAGCTTGTGAGTAGGTTGGGGTGCGTCAAAGCAGCTCCTTTGTCAATAGAAGCCCATGCTAGGCCGATGGCGCGCAGGGTTCTAGACCTAGGTCAAGTGCGGGCTAGAAAGCGTCTCGAAAATCGCGTTTAGGCGCGCGGCGCGCATTGCGCGTCGGCCCTGTTGGCTGGCTTTCCTTTGTGCTGGATCAAGGTCGCCTTCTGTGCGCGGCGCACCATGGAATCTTTCACTAAAGGAGATGCGCATGCACGCGCTCAAAGACTTGTTCACTACCGATTACGGCATCATGAGCGTTGTGGGCATCGCGTTCATGCTCGGCATGCTGGCGTTTTTTGTACGCTACTTTTTCCACCACATGCATGAAGACGAAGCACGCGAAAAGGCGCGGAACGCCGCCTAGCGCTTGCCGCAAAGTGGTCGGGCGCTCTGGCCGCAACTACTCTTGACCGTTAACCGGTCAACGGCTAATATGAGCCATGTCCATTCAAAGTTTTTCATGCGTTGATACGCAGGCATTGTTTGAAACCGGCAGGAGCGCTCGGTTCGCCAACATAAAAAGCGTTGCAGAACGCAAGTTGGCCCAGCTCAACGCGGCACCCTCACTGGGGTTCATGCGGGCGCCGCCAGGCAACGACCTCAAGAAATACGACGGCGCATGGCACGTGAGGATGAATGACCAATGGCGGCTAACGTTCAAGTGGGGTGACAGCGGACCTTTTGACGTGCTGATTGAAGACCCACACTAGGGCTATTTTTTGATTCGAAAATATTAGAGAGTGCATCATGATCAAGAATGGCATGCGTCCTGTTCACCCCGGCGAGATTCTGCTGGAGGATTACATCAAACCCATGGGTATCAGCGTGCGCGCCCTGTCGCTGGCACTGCATGTACCTTACTCACGACTGCGTGAAATTGTTGATGAGAAACGCGGTGTATCCGCCGATACTGCCCTGCGCCTGGAACGCTATTTCGGCAGTGAAGCGCAAGGCTGGCTGAATCTTCAATCGGCCTACGACTTGCGGGTGGCCGAGAAGCTGAGCGCCGAAGTCATTCTCAAGGACATTGCGCCATTGGCAATGGCTGCATGACCTTGAGCGAATACCTTCGGGAACGCTTAAGCAGCTAGCCAAGCTGTCTTTTGACTTCTGGCCCAGGAGTCGGCGGTGTGCGCGTTTGCCGCAGGCACTGCAGCGTATAGCCAAGTAATGGCGCGGCCGCCCGCTCTAAGTCCGCGTCTCCTCAGCGCTGCAAAGCCGCATTCACCCCATCAAGCTGCGCATCGTCCAACACCCCGGCCAGGGCGCTGAGTTGCAGACGGGCCAGCAGCAGTTCGCTGCGGGCTTGCACCAGAGCCAGGGCGGCAGCAGCAGCGTCGTTTTCGGCTTGCAGCAGGTCTAGCGTGGTGCGGTCGCCAAGCTGGCGACCGAGTTGTGTGGCGTCTTGGCGGGCGGTGCTGGCTTGCTGAGCGGCGGCCAGTGCGGCCAGGCGGGCTGGGCCGGTTTGCAGCGCCAGCCAGGCGCTCTGCACTTGCTGCGCTGTTTGCTGGCGCGCGGCTTCGAGTTCGGCCTGGGCCTGGTCTTGCAGGCGCAGCGCTTCTTGCTGGCGCGCGTCGCGCAGGCCACCGGTAAACACCGGCATGGACCATTGCACGCCCACCATGCGCTGGCCGCTGGTGTTGCTGGCGCTGCCAAAGTCGCCGTCGCCGCTGATGCGGTCTTGGCCGATCTGCGCTACCAAATCAAGTGTGGCGCTGGCGGCCGCGCTGTACTTGGCTGCCTCTTCTTGCGCGCTTTGCACGCGCAGGGCTTGCAGGCGCAGGGCCGGATTGCGCTCCAGCGCCTGGGACTGCCATTGCTCTAAGCTGCGACTGGCCCCAGCGTCTGTGCCTGCCGCATTGGCCGGTGGCAGCACTTGCAACTGCGACTGCGGCACGCCGGTGGACTGGGCCAGCACGCGCTGCGCCACAGCCAGCGTGTTTTCGGCGCCCAGCACCTGGGCTTGCAAAGCAAAGGCGCGGGCACGCGCCTCATAGGTATCGGTCACGGGTTTGTCGCCCAGGGCAAAGCGGTCTTGCGCCTCGGTCAGGGCGCGGTTGACGGCGCCTTGTTGCTGGCGCAACAGGTCAAGGTTGTGCTGGGCCAGCACCAGGTCAAAGTAGCGCCGGGCGGTGAGCAGCAACAAGTCGCTGCGTGCGCTGTGCGCCTGCAGTTCGGCCATGTCGGCGGCAAGTTCGAGCTGGCGGGTTTGTGCGCTGCGCTCGCCGCTGCGCAGGCTCTGGCGCGCAGACACGTTCCAGCGCGTGCTCACGCCCGTGTTGACCGAGGTATTGAAGTCCACCCCGTTAGACGCCGGAATGCCGGGCGCGGCAAAGTGCGCACCCGTGCTGGCCGAATCGGCGCCCGCCACACCCGCGCTCGCGCCCAGCATCACCTGCGGGCGCCACAGCGCTGCGGCTTGCTGGCGACGGGCGGCACCGGCTTGGGCGGCGGCGTTGGCCACAGCCACTTGCGGGTCGGCGACCTGCGCTGCGCGCCAGGCCTGCGCCAAGTCAAGCGCGTGGGCGCCTGCGGCGCCGGCGGCCAGCAACAGAACGAGCACGGCACGGGCCACGGGTTTACGGATCTTCATCGGGGGGCTCCTGGGGACACATGGGCTTGGACCCATGCTTTCAAATCTCGCGCGGGCATGGCGCCGGCCACGCGGGCACGCTCAATACCGCCTTCAAACAGCAGCAAACTGGGGATGCTGCGAATCGCATATTTGCTGCTGGCCTGGGGCGCGGCGTCGGTATCGACCTTGACAAAGCGCACCAGCGGCAGCTCGCGCGCCACACTTGCAAAAGTAGGCGCCATGGCCTTGCACGGGCCGCACCAGGCGGCCCAAAAGTCCACCACCACCGGCAGCTCGGTGCCTGCGATAAAGCGCTCAAAAGCCGCGTCGCTCAGCGCCGCCGGGGCGGCCGCCAAAATGTCGGCACCGCATTTGCCACACGCTACCTCGAAGTGCAGCTTGTCAGCGCCTACGCGGTTTTTGGTGCCGCACACCGGGCAAACGAGTTGCATGCTGGGTCTGCCTTAGTTACCGACGCTAAAGCCGATTTTGCGCATGATGGTTTCCATCAGGCACCAGCGGGTAATCGCGCTTTGAAACAGGTTCAGGCCCACAAAAGCGGTAAACGCCAGCCACCATTCGCTCACAAACACCGGGCTACCGGGGATGCCCATTGCCAGCGAGGCCAGGATAAAGGTACCAGCCACCAAACGAACCATTTGCCATGAGGTCATAAAAATACTCCTTGAAAAAACACTTGCTAAAAGACGAGTTAAACAGTCGCTTGCTCGGGCAACAGCACATCGGTGCGGTTGCGGTACGCGGCGTAGTACAGGGTAGGAATCACCACCAGCGTGAGCACGGTGGACACCGAGATGCCAAAGATCAGCGAGATGGCCAGACCGTTAAAAATCGGGTCATCCAGAATGAAGAAGGCTCCGAGCATGGCGGCCAGGCCAGTGAGCATGATGGGCTGGGCCCGGGTAATGGCCGACTGCACCACCGCTTGCTTAAAGGGCAGGCCCTGGCGCAGCAGCAGGTTGATAAAGTCCACCAGCAAAATCGAGTTGCGCACGATGATGCCGGCCAGCGCGATCATGCCGATCATGCTGGTGGCGGTGTACTGCGCACCCATCGCAGCGTGGCCGGGCATGACGCCGATGATGGTCAGCGGAATGGGCGCCATGATGATGAGCGGCGTCAGATACGAGCCAAACTGCGCCACCACCAGCAGGTAAATCAGCACCAGGCCCACGGCATAGGCGGCGCCCATGTCGCGGAAGGTTTCATACGTTACTTGCGACTCGCCGTCCCACTTCAAAGAGTAGCCGCGCAGCGGGTCGCTGGGTTGCTTCACAAAATACTCTGTGAGCGTGCCGCCGCCGGGCGTGGGGATGGCGGCAATCTCGCTGCGCATCTGGAACACGCCATACAGCGGGCTATCAAGTTGCCCCGCCATGTCGGCCACCACCATATTGACGGGCAGCAAATCCTTGTGATAAATCGGCTGCTCGCGCAGGCTGTCGCTTACCGTGACGAGTTCGCGGATGGGCACCAGCGCGCCGCTGGCCGAGCGCACGGTCAGTGCCAGCAAGGCGTTGATGTCGCCATGGCTCTCGGGCGGCAATTGCAGCACCACGGGCGCGGGGTACTTGCTGGCGTCGTGCAAATAGGTGGCTGCTTCGCCAGACAGGCCGGTGCGCAGCGTGCTGACAATGGCTTGCTGCGGCACGCCCAAGAGCGCGGCCTTGCGCCGGTCCACCAGCAAGAGCTTGCGCGGGGCGCTGGCAATGCTGCTGTCGTCCACGTCCACGATGCCGGGCGTCTTCTCGAACACGGCGCGCACGGCTTGTGCCACTTCGCGCCGGCCTGCGGCCTCGGGGCCATAGATCTCGGCCACGATGGGCGAAAGCACGGGCGGGCCAGGTGGCACTTCCACCACTTTCACATTGGCGCCATAGAGCTTGCCAATGCGCTGCAGCTCGGGGCGCACCCGGGTGGCGATGGCGTGGCTTTGGGCAGCGCGGTCGTGCTTGTCCACCAGGTTGACCTGGAGGTCGCCCACTTCGCCACCGCTGCGCAGGTAGTACTGGCGCACCAAGCCATTGAAGTTAATCGGCGCGGCGGTACCGGCATAGGCTTGGTAATCGGTCACCTCGGGCACGGTGGCCAGGTGTGCGCCCAGCGCGTGCAAGACGGTGGCAGTTTGCTCTAGCGGCGTGCCTGCAGGCATGTCCACCACCACCTGAAACTCGGACTTGTTGTCAAAGGGCAGCATCTTGAGCAGCACCAAGCCGGTCGCGGGCAGGGCCACCGACACTGCAATCAGCACCGCCACGCCCAGGCCCAGCAGGCCCCGGTTGCGGCCGCCGCGCTTCTCGTCGAGCAAGGGCTTGAACACGCGCTCAAACAAGGGGGCGAGCTTGGCGCTCAGGCCGCTGTGGCTGTGCTCGCTGTGGGCAACAGCGCCAGGCGCACTGGGCTTCATCCAGATGCGCGCCAGCCAAGGCGTCACCACAAAGGCAATCGCCAGCGACAGCAGCATGCCCATGCTGGCGTTGATCGGAATCGGGCTCATGTAAGGACCCATCAGGCCCGACACAAAGGCCATGGGCAGCAGCGCGGCAATCACGGTCAGCGTGGCCAAAATCGTGGGGCCACCCACCTCGTCCACCGCGCCGGGAATGAGCTGGGCCAGGGTTTTTTGCGGATACAACTGCTGGTGCCGATGGATGTTTTCCACCACCACAATGGCGTCGTCTACCAAGATGCCGATCGAGAAAATCAGCGCAAACAGTGACACCCGGTTCAGGGTAAAGCCCCAGGCCCAAGACGCAAACAGCGTCACGGTCAGCGTCAGCACCACCGCCACGCCCACGATGGCCGCTTCGCGCTTGCCCAGCGCCAAAAACACCAGCACCACCACCGAGGCAGTGGCAAACAGCAGCTTTTGGATCAGCTTTTGCGCTTTGGCGTCGGCCGACGCTCCGTAGTTGCGCGTCTCAGCCACTTGCACGGTATCGGGCACCACGGTGTTGCGCAGCTCTTCCACACGCGCCATCACGGCATTGGCCACGTCAATCGCGTTTTCGCCGGGCTTTTTGGTGATGCTCAGAGTGACAGCCGGGTATTCACCGCCACCGGCTTTTTCGGACTGGCCGTGCCAGACGTAGCGCGCCGCAGGCAGCGGCCCGTCTTTGACTTCAGCCACATCACCCAAAAACACGGGGCGGCCATTGCGCACGCCCACCACCAGGGCAGCGACTTCGCTGGCCTGGCTCAAATAGGGGCCGGACTCAATGGCCACGGTTTGGTTGCCAGCAATGAGCTCGCCCACGGGCAAGCCCAAATTGGCCGACTGCAGCGCCATGCGCATGTCAGCCGCAGTGACGCCCGAGCCAGCCATGCGCGCTGGGTCGAGTGCCACCATCACCGCGCGACCGGGGCCGCCCACGGTTTGTACCTCGCGGGTGCCGGGCACGCGCTTGAGGTCGGCTTCCATGCTGTGGGCCACGCGTTCCAGGTCAAAGGCGCCGGTGTCTGCGTCTTTGCTGAACAAGGTCAGTGTGACGATGGGCACATCGTCAATGCCCTTGGGCTTGATGATGGGCTCGAGCACACCCAGGTTTTTGGGCAGCCAGTCGGCATTCGTGCGCAGCGTGTCGTGCAAGCGCACCAGGGCCTCAATGCGCGGCACACCCACCTTGAATTGCACGGTGAGTACCGCCAATCCGGGGCGCGCGAGCGACATTACGTGCTCGGTGCCCGCCATTTGCGAGAGCACTTGCTCGGCCGGAATGGCGACCATTTGCTCCACATCGGCCACGCTGGCGCCCGGGAAGGGAATCAGCACATTGGCCATGGTGACGTTGATTTGCGGCTCTTCTTCGCGCGGTGTGACCAGCACGGCAAATGCGCCCAGCAGCAGCGCCATCAGGGCCAGCAGCGGCGTAATGTGCGCGCGCTGGAACATGGCCGCGATGCGGCCTGAGGCGCCCAAGTGGTGGATGGACTTCATATCAACGCACCTGTGCAGCAGCGGTGGGGTCGGTAGCGACCTTGTCGCCAGCACGCACGCCGCTCAAGACTTCAACCCGGTCGCCCTGGACCCGACCCAGGCGCACCTGGCGCAGCGCGGGTCGGCCTTGGGCGTCTACCAAATAAAGGGCTGTGAGTTCAGCCCGGCGCACCACGGCGCTGGTGGGCACAAAAAGACGCTCGCCGGTAGCCGCCGCACCACCTGCGGCAGGCAACCACACGCGGGCAAACATGCCCGGCGCAACGCCTTTGAGCGCGGGCAGATTGAAACGAATTTGCGTGCTGTGCGTGGCAGCGTCTACCAAGGGCAGCACGGTGGCGCCGCTGGCGTTCATCAGGCCCGTGGCGCCGCTCCAGCCGGGCAGCTCAAACTGCAGCTTGTCCAGGCTGGCGGGCAAGGCGCTTTGGGCCACACTGGCCGTCACGCGCAAGCTTGACGGGTCGTGCAAGGTAAGCAAGGGGCGCCCAGGCATGGCCATGTCGCCCATGGTCACTGGCACATCGCTGACCACCCCGGCAAACGGGGCCTGGATCACGAAAAAGCGTTGCTGGGTTTGCGCCGCGTCCGACTGCGCCTGCAGCGCCTTCACCTGCGCTTGTGCTGCGTCAAACTGCGCCTTGGAGCGCTCAAGTGCGGCCTGGCTGATGTATTGCTTTTGCAGCAACTGCTGCTGGCGCTCAAAGTCTTTACCCGCCACCGTGAGATTTGCGCGCGCGGCGTCTACCTGGGCGGCGCTGGCCTGCGCGTTTTGGCCCGCGGCGCGGGCGTCAATGTGCGCCAGCTCTTGGCCCGCACGCACCGTGTCACCCACTTTGACCGACAAAGACACGATGGAGCCCGCCACCTGCGCGGCCAGCGTGGCCTGGCGCACGGGCTCGACCACGCCGTCAAAACTTTGCAAGTCTGCGCGCTGGCTGGCGCCGCCCTGCACTTGCGCCGTGGCCAGTGCGGTGGCCGCCATGCCCGTCAGCGGGGCCAGCAGGCTGGCGGCGCAAAGGAGCGCGACGCTGGAGGGGATTTTCCAAGTGGTGGTCATGGTTGGGTTCCTTAGTGCATGAAGGTTGACGCCTCCTTGCATATTTAACTAATTGCGTAATTAAG
>CAMDHS010000090.1 GCA_945898115.1 Comamonas sp. lk | reverse complement strand
TTTCCCCTGCACGTCCGATGCCAGACCACTGGGGTACTGGAGCAAGTTATGAATTTACGTTGCAAAGACGGCGATCTCGCCGTGATCGTTGGTGACTTCCCGAGGTGCGAAGCCAACATCGGACGAATAGTGGAGGTAAGGGGGCCAATGGAGATCCCAAGCCAGTACCCACTGCCGTGCTGGAAGATCAAACCCATAGATGACCGCGAATGGCTGATCGTCGAGGACGATTGGTCACTTACCCGGGAAGTGGTTACGCGGCGTTCCAGAATCATCCATCCTGATTGCTGGTTGCTGCCAATACAACCACCGAAAGAGAAACTGTCCGAAGAGGAAGTCACCGCTGAAACAGAAGAGACAGCAATGTTTCTGTAAATTTATGTACCCCCCCGGGGGTCTGTATTTCAAAAGCAAGGGGGTGGGTTGAGCAGATTAGAGCGTATGGCTCAGACCGCGCAACAGGCCGAAAACGGGGGGTGGGGGTACGGTGGGGTCTAACTGTGATGGGTCGCTCAAACCGGAGCAACCAAGTCAAGTGTCAATCGCTGCTGGAGTGAGAAATGAATCCGCTTGTCAATTGTGTGCGGTAATCTGCCAATAGTTTTGGCGGTATTTTTGGCGGTACTTTTTTTGCAATATGGAATATTTTCAGAAATTCACCAATGAATAGTTTGATAGTTCGATCCCCGCCAGCGCACCAACCGACCGTAACTAGCGTGGCAAAAGTGAACTGCCGTGCGTGTGTGAGCCCTCTTGCAGGGCAAGCCCGCTGACTTCACCAACCAATGTTCGCGCCGACCCCATGAGCAACTACAAGTGGGTATTCGCCCCCCGTTTTCGCCGCAATGCCTTTGGGTGGCGTTCTGACAAGCCCATTGAGCGAATCAAAGAGGCCTTGGCCGAAATCCGTGCGGTGGCTTGCAAAGAGCCTGTACTGGCTGCTGAAGGGGCCATCGTACTTTTGGAAAAGTTGTCGCCTGCCCTGATGGGCGTTGACAGCTCCTCTGGCGCTCTAGGCACTGCCGTTAACCGGGCGATAGAGGCTCTCGTTCCTCTCGTGGTTCAGGCCAATGTGGACTTGGCAACCCGCCAAAGCTGGCTGGAGCGGCTATGGGAGGCGATTCAAGAGGACGAAATGCCGTATATCGAGCACCTGGCAGACTTCTGGGGCGATTTGTGCATTAGCAAGGACATTGCGTCTGATTGGGTGGATCGCTTTTTGCCTATCTTGCAACGCATGTGGAGTCCGCAGGAAACAGCCTTCGGTTATTTTCAGGGCACGGATGCTTGTCTGTCGGCCTTGCTTGCGGCTGGACGCACGGAAGAGTTGTTGACGCTGGTGGATCTGGCAAAGTACAAAAGCTGGCATACCCGTCGCTGGGGCTTTAAGGCGCTGATTGCCTTGGGTCGCAAGGCCGAGGCCGTTCGCTATGCAGAGGCTAGCAGGGGACTTAACGCGCCTGAGGGGCAGATTGCCCAGGCGTGTGAGGCGCTGCTTCTTTCCTCAGGGCTGGCAGATGCAGCGTACGCGCGCTACGGCATCGAGGCCAATCAGAAAACGACCTACCTTGCCACATTCAGAGCGATTGCGAAAAAATACCCATCAAAAGATCCGGGGATGATCCTCCAGGACTTGGTGCAAAACTCACCGGGCGCAGAGGGCAAATGGTTTGCCGCTGCCAAGGATGCAGGCCTGTTGGACCTCGCGATCGACTTGGCAATGCGCAGCCCGACCGACCCCCTGACCTTGGGCCGCGCTGCGCGGGACTACGCAGTGAAAGAGCCAAAGTTTGCCATGGCCGCAGGGCTGGCGTCTCTGCAGTGGATGGCCAGGGGTTATGGGTACGAACTCACTGGCATGGACGTTTCGCAGACCTATCAAGCTGTGATGGATGCCGGTCGGGCGATGGGCTTGCCCAACGGCCAGATCGAACAGCAGGTGCGTAGGGTTGTCACCACAGAGTCGGCAGCCGGGAACTTTGTGGAGCGCATCTTGAAGCTGTGAGACGTGGCCCGCCGCGAGTGCGAACTTGGATGGGCAGGAGTTCTTGATTTAGCGGGACTCCCAGACCTAACGCCCGTGCCATACTTGCCCGCTTGCGCTTGATTTTTCTCGATCGTCAGTTGGCGCACGTTTGCTCGGTCGTCTTCACTGACGCCCTATCCGTTCAAGGGTTCCATGCAAGGCTTCATCGATCAAGGTCTTCAGTTTATTGAGCAGCACCAAGCCTGGGCTGGTGCTGTCGTGTTTCTCATGGCTTTTGGCGAATCGCTTTTTATCATCGGCATTTTGTTGCCCGCAACCTTCTTGCTATTTGTGGTGGGCGGCTTGGTTGGCAACGGCACCTTGCCCTGGTTTCCGATTCTCGTTTCGGGTTTTGCAGGCGCGGTGGTGGGGGATGCGCTGTCGTACTGGCTCGGCTGCTGGGTCGGCCCCAAAGTCCTTCGCTGGCGTTTTTTAAAGAGGCACCGCACAAACGTGGCGCGTGCGCGCCTGTTTTTTTATCGCTACGGCTTTCTGGCGGTGCTTATTGGACGCTTTCTTGGCCCGGTACGCAGCGTCATCCCGACGGTTGCTGGCGCCATGGGCATGCCACAGGCACGCTTCCAGCTTGCGAACGTTCTGTCTGCTGCAGCCTGGATGCCTGCACTGCTCGCCCCAGGTTATCTTGCTGCAATCAGTGTGGATGCGGTGAAGCACGCGCAGTACTCAACCGTATATTCCGTAATTGCGCTGTCCGTCATCGTGGTGGTGGTCTGGGTCGCCATCCAGCAAAGACGTGCAATTCGTCGCCGCGCCAGCAGGCGGTGATGGGAGTTTGAAACCCCAGTGGCTTGCCAACTGAGGCCAGGTTGATGCCCTTGTTGGCCTTGTCGTCTGCTGTGGTGCTCGCGCTAGAGGGCTTTTGGTGGTGGCGTGCCAAGGCGGCAACCAAAGCATAAGCCTAGGGCGCGCGCTCAACGACGCGAATACCGCGCAGCGCCAGTTGCTCCTGCACCGTCGATTGGTAGGCCGCAACAGCGCCGCGCAGCCACTGCTCAAATCGGTTGGCCGCCGCCGAGGTGCCTGATTTTTCGGATGTAAAAAGCGAATAGGTCTTGGCGCTGACAACCCCCGATCCAAACGGCACGATGAGCGCACCCAAGAGAACCAGGGGCAGCGTCAGGAAGCTGTCGCCAATCGTGAGCCCCCCGCCCGACGCGGCAACTGAAACGCACATCGTGGTTTCGTTGAACAGCGTGCGGTGCAGGCGTTCGCCTCCGGGATCAAAGCCCGCGTAATGGCACCACTCATCCCAGACGTCGTAGTTGTTGTCCACCAAATACGGCGCGTCGCAGACGCGCTGGCCCGCCTGCAAGTAGCGATCCGCAAAGCCCTGGGTGCACACCGGAATATCAATCCAGCGGCACAGTTCGTCCTCCTTGAGCGCGTCGCCGCTATGCAGGCCGTGCATCCCATAAAAAATGCGGAAGTCAAAATCTTCGCCAGGGCGAAAGTTGTCGTTTTTCTCCGTCGTTACTTCGACCGAAATACCGGGGTTGGCGACCAAAAACACGCCTAGCTGCCCGGCCAGCCAGCCGGACGCAAAGTCCCGGCAAACCAACAAGCGCACCCGGTGGCCTTGCCCCGAGCGCCGTGCCACGCTGTCTGTTGTCGATGAAATCAAATCGAACGCTTGCTTTAGTCCGGCGTAAAGCTCCTGCCCTGCATCGGTCAGGCGGATTCGGTTGCCGGTGCGCTCAAACAAGGCGCACCCCATGTCCTCTTCCAGCAGCGCTATTTGCTTGCTGATGGCGGGATGCGTCACATGCAACTCTGCGGCCGCCGCCGAAACGCTACCGGTGCGGGCCACGGCTTCGCAGGCACGCAAGGCCGTCAGTGATCGCCATTTGCGCATGTCGGGATTCCTCTGGGTTAACTTTAAGTAACGCTCGAAGAAATCTTATCACTTGTGGATCTTGCCTGGTTGTCGATAAAGTTCAACCCCAGGCCGGGCGCGATGTCCGGGCGCCCTTCACCAGGCCACCAGGAGTTTCCATGACCGTGCCCATCCGTTTTTCACCCACCGGCCCCGAAGGCTGGAAGGATCTTGCCGATATTCCGCTGGAGCACGCCGAACTGTTGGCGGGCTTGCCGCTGGGCCATGACTTTGCTTACTTTCAACGCCCGCAGGCAAAGCTGCGCGCCGGAATCTGGCGCTCAAGCGCCTACACCGAAAAGTACGACAACTACCCAAGCGATGAATTCATGGTGTTATTGAAAGGTGAGGTGACGCTGGAATATGCGGACACCAGCGAAACTTTTCGCCAAGGCGATGCCTTTTTGGTTCCCAAGGGGTTCAAGGGCGTCTGGCGCCAACCCGTAGACGTGTTGAAGTTTTATGTGATCGTGGAATGACGTTGGCTGGCGCGGGCGACACGGTGCGCGACGAAGGTAGCTACGACTACATCGTGATCGGCGCCGGCTCTGCGGGATGTGTGGTGGCCAACCGTCTCGGCGAAGACCCTGCGCTGCGCATTCTGGTGCTGGAGGCCGGCGGCAGCGACCGTGCGACCATCGTTGCAATGCCATCGGCATTGTCGATTCCGATGAACACGCCACGATTTAACTGGGGCATGACCACGGAACCCGAGCCGGGCCTGGACGGGCGTGTGGTGAACTTGCCACGCGGCAAGGGCTTGGGCGGATCGTCGTCCATCAACGGCATGTGCTGGGTGCGCGGCAACCCGATGGACTACGAACTGTGGGAGGCCTTGGGCGCGCAGGGGTGGCGCTGGTCCAACGTGCTGCCCTATTTCCAGCGCCTGGAGGCCGTGGCGGGCGGCGGGCCATTGCGCGGCACGAGCGGCCCAATCCAAGTGACGCGGGGCAATGAAAAAAACCCGTTGTACCAGGCATTTGTGCAGGCCGGTGCGCAAGCGGGCTACGCCTTGACCCCCAATATGAACCAACGCCAGCACGAAGGCTTTGGCCCCATGGAGATGAACGTGGGCGACGGCAGGCGTTGCAGTGCTGCCGTGGCTTACCTGCGGCCCGCCATGGCGCGGGGCAATGTGCGGGTGGTCACCGGGGCGCTGGTCGACAAAATCCAAATCGCGCAGCGCTGCGCGGTCGGCGTGCAGTTTTCCGTCAACGGGCAGCGCTGTTTTGCACGCGCTTTGCAGGAAGTCATCTTGTCTGCCGGATCCATCATGTCGCCCGCCATCCTCAAGCGGTCGGGTGTTGGGCCGGAACAGGAATTGCGTGATCTCGGCATTGAAGTGCTGCACCACAGCCCCGGCGTGGGTGAGAACCTGATGGACCACCTGGAGCTCTACATTCAGCAGGAATGCACACAGCCGATCACTTTGTACCCGGCCATGTCCTTGCTGGGTAAAGCCAAAATTGGAGCGCAATGGTTGCTGACGCACCGGGGTTTGGGCGCCACCAACCATTTCGAGAGTGGCGGGCATATTCGCAGCCGCGCTGGCATTGTCTATCCCGACATCCAGTACCACTTTTTGCCGCTGGCGATTTCCTACGATGGGAAATCGCTGGCCTCTGGCCACGGCTACCAGGTCCACGTCGGCACCAAGCGCTCGAAAAGCCGGGGCTGGGTGCGGCTGAGTGACGCTAGGCCGCAAAGCCTGCCGCGCGTGCGCTTTAACTACATGACGCATGCAGACGATTGGCTCGAATTTCGTGCCTGCATTGGGCTGACCCGCGAGATCTTTGCCCAGCCGGCGATGGCACCCTACCGTGGACGGGAATTGGCCCCAGGGGCCGACGCGACCAGCGAGCTTGCGCTGGACGCGTTTATCAAGCGCAAGGTGGAAAGCGCCTACCACCCCTGTGGCACCTGCCGCATGGGCACCGACCGCGATGCAGTCACCCATCCCGACGGGCGGGTGCGTGGGATTGAGCGGCTGCGGGTGGTCGATGCCTCGGTCATGCCCCAAGCCACGGCGGGTGATTTGAACGCGCCCACATTGGCCCTGGCAGAACGCATGGCAGACCTCATGCGCGGTCGCCACCTTCCTGAGGCACAAGACGCGCCGCTTTTGGCGGCATCCCACTGGGCCAGCGCGCAACGATCTAGCACAATTCTGCGCGACTATGCGTCTGACCGTGCCGGTTTGCGTGAGGCCCTGCTGGCCAGCAATGGACGTGGGTACTGGCTAGCGACCGATCTGTAAGACCAGGAGGATCGCTTGGCCGGCATCGTGGGCATCTAACTAACCGTAACCATCCACGACGCCGTGCTGCCCGCCATCGACCACGCGCTCAGCCCTTCCGCCTGGCCGCACATGCCGATAGATGCCGGCCTGCGATGGGTGCTCGCGCCTTATTGCTTGCCGCTTTAAGCCAGCTGGCCCCTGCCAAACGCCTGGTAAATGTCGGGCAAGACGGCGGCTAGGTGGTTCATCTCTTGGGCGCAATGCACCATCAACTCTTGTGACTGCGTCAGCGCCAGGGGCTGCAGCCGGGCTGCCAGGCGCGACAGCATTTTTCCTACTGCGCCGGGCATGCCGCGCGGGCGCAGGTTGTCGCCGCCCAGCCAGAAACGCGAGCGCATTTCGCAGCCGCCGGGCACCGGGCGCAGCTGGTGCACCAGCCAGCCGGTTTCCAGCGGCGTGCCACTGAGCGCGCCGCGGGCGCAAATCGCCACTTGGCCGTCGGCCCGCAAGCGCGCTTCGTCTAGGCCCAGGCTGGCCGGAGCCACAAAGCGGATGTCCAGATCAAGACGGCTCGGGCCCACAAATTCCACCACCTTGGACACGCGCCCGATGTAATGCGCCAGGTCCGCGCGCCCGTCTTGCCAGGCAACGTGCACATGGGCCTGCGGGTGCCAGAGCTTGTAGCGCTGCGCCTCGCTGCCGTGCCAGGCAAACCACCAGTCCCACATGGCGGGCGTCACACCGGGCATGTGCGTCAGGCAAAACACGCGAATCGCGCCGTCTGGGCTGAGGGTGTAGCCCGTTTCCACCGGCCCGTAGCCCGGTGCCTGCAGATCAGCCGCGCTTTGTACCGGCGGCAAAAGTTCGTGGGCGACCCCACCGTTGACCACGGCCTCGCGCACATGCTCGGGCAGCGCCGCCATGCGCGGCCTGAAGAACTTTGCATAGGGGCTGCTCGCCAGCTCTTGCGCGGTGTAGCCCAGGTGCAAGTCGGGCGCTTGTGCGGTGGCCATGTGCGTGCCTGCTTAAAAACTGCGCTGGTAACCAAATCGCACCACGGTCACGCGGTTGCCCGTGATCGAATAGCCGGCGCTCGAACCCGTGCCGTCCAGGGTGGTGGATGGGTTGCCTTCCAGGCTAAAGCTCAGGTCCGAGGTCTTGTCCAGCTTAAAGGTGGCGCCCGCCGTGATGGCAAGGTTGCTGACCGCAGGCGAGGTGATGTTTTGTGCGGCCCGGTCGCTCTCAATCTGGCGCGTGTTGGTGCTGACGCCGCCGCGCAGGGTCCAGCTCGGGTTCAGGTCCCAAGACGCGCCCAGGCGCAGCACCTGCTGGTCTTTCCAACCTTGGCCGTCAGGGTCTTGGTTGACTTTGACGCCGCCGTATTCAATGCGCAAATAGTCTGCCGCCACGGTGACCGCAGGCGAGGCCTTCCAGGCCACGCCCAGGCCGTATTCCGAGGGAATATCAATCTTGCCGTCGCTGTATTTCAGTATGGTTTTGGAGTAGTCGCCCAACTGGCTCATATTGGTTTTGAACTTGTAGGTGGCGCCCACGGACAACTCGGGGCTGGCTTGCCAATGCACACCCAGGCGTGCGCCAATGCCGTTGGCAGTTTGCGTGCCGTAGCCAGGAATCTCTACCGGCCCCGTGGTGGTTAAAGCCACCAAGCCCTGTGAGTTCAACTGCTGCGTCGCGAAGTTCACGCTGGCGCCCAGGGCCAGGTTGGGCTGCACTTTCCAGCTAATGCTGGGGATGATTTCCGCCACCTTTTGGCTGGCCTGCACGTTGGCCGCTGGCATGCCCGGAATCAGGGTTTTGCCAAAGTCCACCCCAGCGCCGGATGCCGACAAACTAATCCCTGCCGTCATGGTGGGGTTGATCACCCAATTTGCGCCGCCTTCGGGTGCGGAGACGGTTGTGTTGTCGCTAAAAGTTTGGGCGGGAATGCTGGCGCCAGGAGGCGCCGGAGGCGGAAGGGGAATCGCTGGTGAGTTGGCGGTTGACTGCCCGTTAAACACAAGCACATTGATCGCAAACGACTGCGGTACAAACGCCATGCCCGCTGGGTTGTTGACTGCGGCGGACGCATCCAGCGGCAGCGCAACAGACGCGCCACCCATGCCGGCGTTTTTGATGCCGTAGCCGCCGAGCTGCGCGCCGTTCATGGCGTGCGCCTGGCTGGCGAACAATGCGCCGCTGGCAATGAGTGCGCCAACCAAGTGGGTGGGTGCAATGCGCGAATTTTTGCTGGGTTTGGGCATGCGATATCTCCGGGTGGGCAGGGTGGTGGAAAGGGGGCGGCCCCGATGGGTCAGCGTTGGGCCGTTCGTGAGCGCGTTGAAAAAATGGATTGCGATGCGTCACATCGCGCGTGGCAATGATGTTGTTTTTGATAATGTATTGCGATTCCCAAGATGCCAATGCTGGTATTTACCCTTGCCGGGCAAAGCCTTTGTTCTTGCGCCAGCATTTGGGCAAAGTGCATGCGTGTCTTGGCTAACCGGCACGTGGGCGCAAAGCACGGGGGCTGCGGCCCTGTTACTGGTATTGCCGGGGCGATGCCAGCGTCGCGGCCTGTGGCGGCGGATGGGACGACAATCCATGCTTTGCTCAATTCCCTTAAGCCCACGCATGACAGACATCCAAACCCCTACGCCCGCCCTCGTCACCCCCGAGATGTTTGACGAGATCGACGCCATCCTCGACGACCTGCGCACGCGCAATGACGAAACGCCGCAGTGGGAGTTTTGCGAAGGCGTGCTCGCCGCCCTGGTGTGTTGCCGCCGGGCTATTGCGCCCGACGAATACCTCGAACTCCTGCTCGGTGTGGCACCGGCGAGCGAACCGCTTGATACCTCCACCGAATTTGAAGGCAGCTTTGCCGACGCCACCCAGCGCGCGCGCTTTATGGAGATCTGGAGCGCTCGCTGGGCCGAGATTGCTACGGCCTTGGCTGCGGAAACCAAGTCGCTCGACGAAGAAACCGCCTATCAGCCCGAGGTGATGGACGTGCGCGGCGCTATCGCATCCCTGCCCGAGGCCGAACGCGCCGAGCTGGGCGACGACGCCATTCCCTCTTTTGGCCAGGTCTGGGCGCTGGGCTTTATGTTCGCTGTTGAAAACTGGCCCGAAGAATGGGCCGCTCCGCGCGACAAAGAAGCCGCCAAGTGGCTCGACGCTGCGCTGGAATCCATGGTGGCCCTGACCGAAGACGACACTGGCGCCATCGAGGTGTCGCCCTTTAGTGACGACTCCCCTCCCAGCATGAGCCAGGCCCGCGTAGACGCATTTGCCGACGCGGTGTGGGCGGTCTACGACTTGTATGAGCTGTGGCGCGGCATCGGCCCTCGGGTGGAAACCGTGCGCAAGGTCGAAGGCCCGGGCCGCAACGACCCGTGTACCTGCGGCAGCGGGAAGAAGTTCAAGAAGTGCTGCGGGGCGTAATGGGCGTTGTTGATGATGGCACCAAGTAGTTACCCTCTGTTGACTGATTAAAAATGGGAGTAATCTTGTTGCGGTTTTATTACATTTTCTAAAAATCGCAGAGGAGACTGTTCATGAGGAAGTTAATTCGTACAGCGGCGGCCGTATTCATTGGCATTGTTTTGGCTGGGTGCATGGGCACTCAGGCGCCGACTATCTCCGGCCTCGCTGCCACTGGGGCGGCATTGGGAAATGCTGCCATTTCGGCAAAGTGCGTCTCTGGTTCAGCTTCGGGATCAACCTCAGCGGACGGAAGTTTCATGTTGGTTCTTAATGACGGTCAGATGGCGCCTTGCTTGCTGCAAGTCACCAAAGGCTCAACCACTTTGCATAGTTTTGCCGCGACCACAGGCTATGTCAACGTCACTCCTGTAACTGACTTGGTAGTGACCAAAGCGCTTGGATCGGACGCAGCTACCGCGTTTACTGGTTTTAACGCCGCCACCGCCACCACGATCAGCGGCGGCTTGGTCGCAGCTAAAGCCTATGTCAAAACCGAAATCACGGCAATTACAGGCAGCGCCCAGTCAGGCGATCCAATGACCGGCGTGTTTAAGGTGGGCGACACCGATGACAAGGTTCTAGATAACCTGAACGCGAAACTTGCCACCGCTGGCAAAGGCCTTGATGACATGCGCCGGGGAGCAGTCCTTGGTGCCGTTGGCGCCATCAGTGCATCGTTGGATAGGGGGCAATTGGTTGACGCTATAAGCGTATCTTCGGTGATTTACACCTACACCATGGCCGCCATTGACGCCGGGCCTTTGAAGGCA
>CAMDHS010000089.1 GCA_945898115.1 Comamonas sp. lk | reverse complement strand
GGCCAGCCCGTGGCCACCAGCGACTGGATTCTTGTCACCCAAGAGGCGGTCAACCAGTTTGCCGAGGCTACCGGCGACCACCAGTGGATCCACGTGGACGTGGAGCGTGCCAAGGCCGGCCCGTTTGGCGCGCCGATTGCGCATGGTTTTCTGACCTTGTCCTTGATTCCGAAGTTTTTTGACTCGGCCTTGCACATTGCCGATGTGCGCATGGGCGTGAACTATGGATTGAACCGTGTGCGCTTTATCGGCCCGGTGCCCGTGGGTAGCCGCCTGCGCGCCAGCCTGACGCTGCTCAAAGCCGAACCGATCGAAAACCAGGGCCTGCAACTGACCTGGGAAGTGACCACCGAGCGCGAAGGCGCGGCCAAGCCGGTGTGTATCGCCGAATCGATCGCCCGGCTTTACGCCTGAGCCACGGCGCCAAAGCCGTTTTGGCGCCAGGCCTCAAACACCGTTACCGCCACCGCGTTGGACAAGTTGAGGCTGCGCTGACCGGCCTGCATCGGCAGCTTCAGGCTTTGGCCCGGGCCGAAGGCGGCGCGCACGGTGTCCGAAATACCCTTGGTTTCTGAGCCAAACACCAGCCAGTCGCCGGGCAAAAAAGACACTTCATAAGGGCTGCGCGTGCTGCGTGTGGTCAGGGTGAACATGCGCTCAGACGCCGGGCGCTCTTGCTCCAAGAAAGCCTGCCAATTGGCATGGCGGCGCAGCGTGGCGTACTCGTGGTAATCCAGCCCGGCGCGGCGCATGTGCTTGTCGTCCATGGAAAAGCCCAGCGGCTCGACCAAATGCAGGCTGCAGCCGGTATTCGCCGCCAGACGGATGACATTGCCCGTATTGGGCGGAATTTCGGGCTCAACCAGGACAATATGGAACATGGGGTGATTGTCGCCGCCCATCCAATCCGGCCGTTCCACCCATTCCATCCGCAGCAGGATGCGCCCCCCGCTTCAGGCGCCACGCTCGGCGCGGGCGAACACCAACGCAGTAATGTGCGCCGCCCCGGCCTGGCGCAGGCAGGCAGCAGCTGCTGACAGCGTGGCACCGCTGGTCATCACGTCATCGACCAGCACCAAGCGCTTGCCGTCGATGTCGGCCTGGTGCAAAGGGTCTACGGCAAAAGCGTGCTGCACATTGGTCAGCCGCTCGGCACGTGAGAGGCTGCTTTGGGCGGAAGTGTCGCGCACACGCAGCAGCACCTGCGCCCGGGTTTTGTCCGGTGCCAGGGCGCGCGCCAGCAACAAAGCCTGGTTAAATCCGCGTTCTTGCAGCCGCTGGCGCGACAGCGGCATGGGTAGCAGCAGGTCGGCGGCTTCCAGCGCCGGTTCTACCCAGGGCGCGCTGCGCATCAGCAGCGCCATGCTGCGCGCCCAGCCCGGGTGCTGTGCAAATTTGAACTCCTGTACCACCTTGGACCAAGGGTAGGCGTAGGCCACGGCAGCCAGCGCTCCGTCCAGTGCTGTTGGTGTCATAGCGCACGCGCCGCAATAGTCTTGGCCTTCAGACAAGCCCGGGGGCAAGGGCAGGGCGCAGCCCCGGCAGCGGACGCAGGGTTGGGCGAACAGTTGCACGCAGGCTTCGCACACCGGCTGGCTGGGCCAGGCGTGGCAAACCGCGCACTGGCTTGGCAGGCGGCGGACGAGTTGCAAAGGCCATAGCCATGACATGCAGCCAATATACTGCGCGTTCTGCGGGCTCATCGCCCCCGATCTGTGTATTTATGCCCCCATTGCCCCCCCAGCGCCCACCCACGATTGACGCCCTTGCCGCCGCACGCTGGGCCCAACGGGCACCCAGTACAGGCGAGGCATCGGCATGGCTGCATGAGGAAGTGGCCCGGCGCATGGAAGAGCGCTTGCAGTGGATTGTCAAAAAGCCCGAACGATGGCTGCATTGGGAACCCTTGCGTGGCGGCGTGGCCGTCCACCCCTTGCTGGCCCAGCGCTATCCCCAGTCACAGTGCTTCATCGCGCAAACCCCGCCCGAGTCCGTGCCTTTGGTACGGCGCGCCTTGGCCAAGCCCTGGTGGGACGCCCGACACTGGCGCGCGCCTGCACTGCAATTTCATGCACCGACGCAGCCCATGGACATGCTGTGGGCCAATATGGCCTTGCACATGGCGGCGGATCCACAGGCCTTGATTGCGCGTTGGTACCACTTGCTCGCCACCGACGGATTTCTCATGTTTTCCTGCTTTGGCCCCGACACGCTGCGCGAACTGCGCCAGTTGTACGCGGCCATGGGCTGGCCAGCGCCGGCCCATGAATTTACCGATATGCACGACTGGGGTGACATGCTGGTGGAGGCCGGTTTTGCCGAGCCGGTGATGGACATGGAGCGCATCACGCTGACGTTTTCTTCGCCCGCCCATTTGCTGACTGAGCTGCGCGGTCTGGGGCGCAATTTGCACCCCCTACGCTTCGCTGGACTGCGCGGGCGCCAGTGGCACACCGAGCTGCAAGCGCAAATCAAGCAGCGCTTGCCTGATCCAGCGCAGCCCGCACGCCTGCGCCTGGGCTTTGAGCTCATTTACGGCCACGCCTTCAAGCCGGCACCACGCATTGCGGTGCGTGCGCAAACCAGCGTTTCGCTCGAAGACTTTCGCAGCGCTTTGCGCAGTGGCGCTGCGCCCGGATCCAAAGAGTCGCTCTGATGAGACTGACCTTGGCCTTTGATCGCAAAGCTGCAGGGGAATCGGCCCCCTACCATGGGCTACAATTGCGGGCACTCGTTGGACTGGTTCTCTCTCGCAATCGGGTCACACTGACCCCATCTAACCATTGGCAAATCGCGTGAATTCCCGTAAATATCGATTTGCGACGGTTCAGGACCAGCGGGTGGAATGGTTGTTGCGGCAAAACTGCGCAATGAGCCCGGCCCAAGTCGGATTTATTTACTTGTCCTTGACCGCAATTTCCTTGTGCATTGGCTTGTTCTGCTGGGTCTTGGGCGCGACGCTGGTTTTGCCGTTTACCGCTTTGGAAATTCTGGTGCTGGGAATTTGCTTCTTGTGTTTCGCAAGACGCAGCCTGGACCGGGAGCTCATTTGCATCGAGGGTGGTCAGGTAACGGTGGAATGCGAACTGGGCGGTGTGCTGCACCGGGTCGCGTTTCAGCGGGAATGGCTAAGGGTTGAATTGCCGCACCGGACGCAGCAGCTCATAGAGTTGCGCGGACAAGGCCAGATCATTGCTGTTGGGCGTTTTGTCCGACCAGAATGGCGTTTGGAACTGGCAGCGGAAATAAAGCTCGCCGCACGCGCCCTTTGAGGCGCTGGGGACGGGCTTTTGTTACTGGGTTTGCATACTTTGAGGCATTGAAAGTGAATACGATGAAGAGCATTTGGAAAAATCTGGCTTCAATGTTGGCTACCACTATCCTGTGGTTTGGCAGCGCCGGTATCAATTTGGCGCATGCGGTTAATGATTTGCCTGGCGGCCCCGCCGTCAACCAGCTGAATTTGTACCCACCCGTCACCTCGGTAGCGCGCGACCAGCAGTGGTTGCACTGGTTCATGTTGATTTTGTGCGCGGTGATCTTTGTCGCCGTATTCGCGGTTATGTTCTATTCGATCTGGAAGCACCGCAAGTCGGTGGGCCACAAGTCTGCCTCCTTCCATGAATCTGTCACCGTAGAAGTCATCTGGACCGTGGTTCCTTTCATCATCGTGATCTTGATGGCGCTGCCCGCCACCAAAGCCGTGGTGACCATGAAGGACACGACCAACGCAGACCTGACGGTCAAGGTCACTGGCATGCAGTGGAAATGGGGCTACGACTACCTCAAGGGTGAGGGCGAAGGCATTGGCTTTGTGGCCACCATAGACGCCGCCCATCGCGAGATGTCCAATAACGGTGGCCCGAAAAAGGGTGAGGAAGTGGATGACTACCTGCTCAAGGTTGACCACCCCCTCGTGATTCCCGTGGACAAAAAGGTCCGCTTGATCACTACAGCCAACGACGTGATTCATGCCTTCTATGTGCCGGCCTTTGGCATCCAGCAAGCAGCGATTCCCGGATTCGTGCGCGATACCTGGTTCCGGGCTGAAAAAATCGGTGACTACTATGGCCAATGCACGCAGCTGTGCGGCAAAGAGCACTCCTATATGCCCATCCACGTGAAAGTGGTGTCGGCCGAAGACTATACAAAATGGGTCTCAGGCGAACAAAAGAAAATGGCCGCCTTGGCAGACGATCCAAGCAAGGTTTGGACCCTGGACGACATTAGCAAGCGTGGCGAAAAAGTCTATGCTCAGAATTGCGTGGCTTGTCACCAGACCAGCGGCAAGGGTGCAGGAGCGATCAAGGCTCTGGACGGTGCTGCCGTGGTGCTGGACGCTGACAAGAGCAAACAAATCATGGTCTTGCTCAATGGTCAAAACAACGGCGCCATGCCAGCGTGGAAGGCATTGAGCGACACTGACATTGCCGCAGTGATCAGCTTCTCCAAAAACCATTGGTCCAACAAGACCGGCCAGATCGTGCAGCCCTCTGAAGTGGCTGCCCTGCGCAAGTAAGGCTATCGTGCCAACGCTTGCAGTATTGAATTAAGAGTAGTTAAAAGGAAGCCAGTATGAGCGCTGTTTTAGACCACCATGATCACGATCATGCACACCATGATGACCACCACGCCCCCACCGGCTGGCGCCGTTGGGTGTTTGCGACCAACCACAAAGACATCGGAACGCTGTACCTTTTGTTCGCCTTCGCGATGTTGATGATTGGCGGCGTTCTGGCGCTGGCTATTCGTGCTGAGCTGTTTCAGCCTGGTTTGCAGTTGGTCAACCCTGAGTTGTTTAACCAGCTCACCACCATGCACGGCCTGATCATGGTGTTTGGCGCCATCATGCCGGCCTTTGTGGGCTTTGCGAACTGGATGATCCCGCTGCAAATCGGCGCCTCCGACATGGCGTTTGCGCGCATGAACAACTTCAGCTTCTGGCTGATGATTCCCGCCGCTCTGATGATTGTGGGCTCGTTTTTCATGCCTGGCGGCGCACCTGCTGCGGGCTGGACACTGTATGCGCCACTGACCCTGCAAATGGGCCCTAGCATGGACGCCGGTATTTTTGCCCTGCATATCTTGGGCGCATCGTCCATCATGGGGTCGATCAACATCATCGTCACCATCTTGAACATGCGCGCGCCTGGCATGACGCTGATGAAGATGCCCATGTTCGCCTGGACCTGGCTGATCACCGCCTACTTGCTGATTGCCGTGATGCCCGTGCTGGCTGGCGCCATCACCATGACGCTGACGGACCGCCACTTTGGCACCAGCTTCTTCAACCCCGCCGGTGGCGGCGACCCGGTGATGTACCAGCACATTTTCTGGTTCTTCGGCCACCCCGAGGTCTACATCATGATCTTGCCGGCTTTTGGCATCGTCAGCCATGTGGTTCCTACCTTTGCCCGCAAGAAGCTGTTTGGTTACGCGTCCATGGTGTACGCCACCTCCAGTATTGCTATTTTGTCCTTCATCGTTTGGGCGCACCACATGTTCACTTCGGGCATGCCGGTCACGGGCCAGCTGTTCTTCATGTATGCCACCATGCTGATCGCTGTGCCTACTGCTGTGAAGATCTTCAACTGGATCGCCACCATGTGGCAAGGTTCCATGACCTTTGAGACCCCGATGCTGTTTGCCGTAGGCTTCATCTTCGTGTTCACCATGGGCGGATTTACCGGTCTGATCTTGGCCATGGCGCCCATCGACATCCAGATCCATGACACCTATTACGTGGTGGCCCACTTCCACTACGTGCTGGTGGCCGGTTCCTTGTATGCCATGTTTGCCGGTTACTACTACTGGAGCCCCAAGTGGACGGGCGTGATGTACAACGAAACACGCGGCAAGATCCACTTCTGGTGGTCGCTGATTGCTTTTAACGTCACTTTCTTCCCCATGCACTTCTTGGGCTTGGCCGGTATGCCGCGCCGTTATGCCGACTATCCGATGCAGTTTGCCGATTTCAATGCGCTTGCGTCGGTGGGCGGCTTTGCCTTCGGTTTTGCCCAGGTCTACTTCTTCGTGTTCATTGTGTTGCCAACCATGCGTGGCCAAGGTGTCAAAGCGGCCCAAAGCCCTTGGGAATCGGCCGAAGGATTGGAGTGGGAAGTGCCGTCTCCAGCGCCTTTCCACACCTTTGAGACGCCTCCCAAGCTCAACGCTGCTGCAAACAAGGTAATTGGCTAAACCCCAAGCTTTAGCAAACTGATTCGAATATGACGCCTTCCCAAAAAAAATCCAATCTCAGGTTGGGCCTGGTCCTAGCCTCAGTTGCATTGGTATTTTTTTGCGGCGTTGTGTTCAAAATGGTTTTATTGGCTGCCTGAGCTTGCAATGAACCTGCAGCGCGCAAACTTTCAGATGGTCGGCAAACTGGCCCTGGTAACCGGCCTGATGTTCGCGTTTGGCTACGCGCTGGTACCCTTGTACAAGGCCATTTGCGAGATGACGGGCCTCAATGTCTTGGCCCTGAACGAGCAAGTGGTGGCAAGCACCAAGCCTGCGGCGCAAAACAGCCAGATCGACACAACCCGCACGATCACGGTGGAGTTTGACGCCAATTCCCGTGGCCCTTGGGATTTCAAGCCGGCGCAGCGCGCGCTGCAGGTGCATCCGGGTGAACTCACCACTGTGATGTACGAGTTCCAAAATATCCAGAACCGGCGCATGTCGGCCCAGGCAATTCCGAGTTATGCGCCTCAGCAGGCGGCTGCCCACTTCAACAAGGTGGAGTGTTTCTGTTTTACCCAGTACACGCTGGAGCCTGGTGAAAAGAAATCGTGGCCGGTGGCCTTTGTGATTGATCCAAAGCTCTCCAAGGACGTGAAGACGATTACCTTGTCGTACACGTTTTTTGAGGTGGGCGGACGCACGCCAGCGGCGCCCGTGGCCAGCGTGAAGCCGGACACGATGGCAGCGGGCGGTACCTGATGTCGGGCGAACCAGACAAGGCTCCAATGGCGTCTTGGTGGCGCAGCGTGAAATTGGTGGCTTGGTCGTTTTTGGGCATTCGCAGCCGTGCGGGTTACCAAGACGATTTGGCCAAGGTCAACCCTATACACGTGGTGGCTGTCGGGTTGGTTGGAGCCCTGCTGCTGGTCTTTGGCTTGATCGCTCTGGCAAGCTGGGTTGTTGGTAAATAAGTCTCTGGCTAAACAGAGCATTTTTAGATTCGTATTCGGAAAAATGGAGTTGAAATGAGTACAAGCGCACACGGAACAACACCGTATTACTTTATACCTGGCCCATCGCGCCACCCGGTGATGGCGTCTTTTGGCCTGCTGTTTGTGATCCTGGGCGCCAGCCAGTGGATCAACGGCGCTGAGTGGGGCAAATACGCGCTGGCTTTTGGCTTGGCGTTTTGGCTGGGCGTGCTCTACCAATGGTTTGGACAGGCGATTTCCGAGAGCGAAAGCGGACAGTATGGACGCAAGATCGATCTGTCGTTTCGCTGGAGCATGAGTTGGTTCATCTTCTCCGAAGTGATGTTTTTTGGAGCCTTTTTCAGCGCCTTGTGGTGGGCCCGCGCCCATTCCGTGCCTACATTGGGCAGCCTAGACAACGCATTGCTGTGGCCTGAGTTCAAGGCAGTCTGGCCAAGTATGGCCGCTGGCATGACCGGCTCGCCTGCCGGTATCGTGGAGCCCTTCACCACCATGGGCCCCTTCTGGCTGCCTACCATCAACACCGCTTTGCTGTTGACTTCTGGGGTGACCCTGACGATTGCCCACCACGCGCTGCTCGACAGCAACCGCAGCAAAACGGTCGCGTTCATGTGGCTGACGGTGTTGTTGGGCTTGGTCTTCTTGTTTGTTCAGGGCTTTGAGTACTACCATGCTTACACGGATTACAACCTCAAGCTGAGCTCGGGCGTTTACGGGTCGACCTTTTTTATGCTCACGGGCTTTCACGGCTTCCATGTGTTCGTGGGCATGTTGATGCTCTTGTTCACGACGCTGCGCTTGCAAAAAGGCCATTTCACGCCTGACCGCCACTTCGGCTTTGAGGGCGCGGCTTGGTATTGGCACTTTGTGGACGTGGTCTGGTTGGGTCTGTACATCCTGGTTTACTGGCTGTAATCCTAGCCCCAAACCGGAAAAAGGCACCGAAAGGTGCCTTTTTGTTTGACAAGGCCTCAGGTGCATCCGGGCTTTAAGTCCCCGAGGGTATGCCGGTGGGGTGGATCAGGCCAAACTTCCAAGACAACAAAATACAGGCAAACAGCAGAATGGACACGCCGACACGCAGCGCCAACGCGCGGGCCATACGCCGCGACGGGCGCGGTCCGGTGTTGCCACCGCGCAGCATAAAGAGCAGGGCCACCGCTAAGCTGGCGAGAATGGCAAGGAAAGCAAGGCTTACAAGGTAGGTCATAACTCGGATTATCTTTTGAACTTGAAGCGAAAGTTTTATCTCATCACTGTTGCGGCCCTGTTTTTTGCCGGTTTGGGCATTTATTTGGGTTTTTGGCAGCTTGGACGTGCCGCGCAAAAGCAGACGATGCACGCCGCCATGCAGGCTCAGGCCCGTCAGGTGCCCCTGGACGCCGCCGCCCTGGGCCAGTTGCCCGGTCTGGCGGCAACCCTTTACCGCCCGGTGCGGGTGGCGGGCACCTGGGAGTCTTCGCATACCGTGTTGTTGGACAACCGGCAGATGGACGGTAGGGTGGGGTTTTTTGTGCTGACACCTTTGCGCCTGCAAGCCAGCGGACAGGTAGTGCTGGTGCAGCGCGGCTGGATTGCCAGAAATTTTGAGGTTCGTGACCAGGTGCCTGCGGTGCAGACGCCGCCCGGCCTAGTGTCGGTGGAAGGCCAAATTGCCCCGCCCCCATCCAAGCTATACGAGCCCGGGGCGCCGGGTCTTGGACTTATCCGGCAAAATCTCGATCTTGACCGATTCCGCAGCGAAAGCGGCCTCGCGCTGGCAGATTTCACGATTCGCCAAAGCGGCCCAGCCAGTGACGGACTGCGCCGGGACTGGCCCGCAGTGGCGCTGGGTGTGGAAAAGCACTACGGCTACGCCTTTCAGTGGTTTGCGCTGGCGGCGCTGATCCTGGGCCTCTACCTTTGGTTTCAATTTTTTCGCCGCCCGACGGCCCGGTTTCAGGAAACGCAAGCCCATGTCCCACCCCCCAGCCTTTGACGATCAACCTTTGGGCCTGACCGTGCATTCCATGCCCACGCCCCAGGACCTGGCCGCACCCCAGCAAACCCGCATGGGACGCTGGAAGATGCTCTTGGTGCTGCTGGTCTGTGCCGCGCCGGTGGTCGCCTCCTATTTCACCTACTACGTTTTGCGGCCCGAGGGACGGCGCAATTTTGGCGAGCTGATCAATCCGCAGAAGCCCTTGCCTGACTTGGTCGCCACTGCACTGGATGGCAGGCAGGTGAATCTGCAGACGCTCAAGGACCAATGGCTGCTCATTAGCGTCGCGGGTGCGGCCTGCGACGCCGCCTGCGCCCGCCAGCTGTACCTGCAGCGCCAACTGCGCGAGGGCTTGGGCAAAGACAAAGACCGCTTGGACTGGGTGTGGCTCATTGACGACGCTGCGCCGCTGGCCCCCGAAATCATGCCGGCGCTGAAAAACGCCACGGTGTTGCGCGTGTCCGCCCAGGCCCTGCAAGCCTGGTTGACGCCCGCCAACGGGGCCACGCTCCAAGACCACCTGTTTTTGGTGGACCCGCTGGGCAACTGGATGTTGCGCTTCCCGGCGCAGCTTGGCGCCGAGCAGGCGCCCAAGGCCAAGCGGGACCTGGAGCGCCTGCTGCGCGCGGCTTCCTCGTGGGACAAGGCTGGTCGCTAATGCGCCCGAGATATCAACTACTTTCTATCTGAGCCATGCAAACCGCTTCTATTGACTGGTCTGCCTTGCTGCGCCTGGCTCTGGTGGGCGTGGCGCTGGCTGCAGTACCGCTGGCCTGGTGGGCTTGGCGGCACCGCAAGGCGCAGCCGGTGGGCCGCCTGCAGGCCTTGACGCTGCTGACCTTGTTCCTGACTTTTGACCTGGTGCTCTTTGGCGCCTTCACCCGCCTGACCGACAGCGGCCTGGGCTGCCCGGATTGGCCGGGTTGCTACGGCCACGCCACCCCGGTGGGAGCGCAAGCGGAGATCACGCTGGCGCAAACAGCGGCGCCGGACGGCCCCGTCACCCACGGAAAAGCCTGGATCGAAATGGTGCACCGCTACCTGGCTTCCAGCGTGGGTCTGCTGATTTTGGTGCTAGCGGTCAGCGCCTGGATGCTGGCGTGGCGCAAGCGTGGCGCGCCAGCGGACGCGCTATTGAGCCCCTGGTGGGCCACCGCGACCTTGGTTTGGGTCTGCGTCCAAGGTGCGTTTGGCGCCCTCACAGTCACCATGAAGCTATTCCCGGCGATTGTGAGCCTGCATTTGCTAGGCGGTTATGTGTTGCTGGCCTTGCTGGCATTGCAAGCGGTACGGCAGGCGCAATTGCTACGCGCACAAATGCCTCTGCCGGTGTCTGGCGCAGTGCGTTGGGCCACGCTGGCGGCTTTGG
>CAMDHS010000088.1 GCA_945898115.1 Comamonas sp. lk | reverse complement strand
TCATGCGCTTCTCGCCGTCAATAAATACCGGCGCCGCGGGCGCCTCGCCCGTGCCGGGCAGGCTGATGACGATGTCGGCGTGTTTGCTCTCGCCCGTGCCGTTGACGATGCAACCCATCACCGCCACCTTGAGGTTTTCCACCCCGGGGTAGCGTTCGCGCCAGACCGGCATTTGGTCGCGCAAAAAGTTGTCGATTTGCTGGGTCAGCTCTTGGAAGGTGGTGCTGGTGGTGCGACCACAGCCGGGGCAGGCGGTCACGCTGGGCACAAAGGCGCGCAGGCCTAGGGCTTGCAAAATCTCGGCAGCGACCACTACTTCTTGGTTGCGCGACTCGCCGGGCGCTGGAGTGAGCGACACGCGGATGGTGTCGCCAATGCCTTCTTGCAACAACACCGACAGCGCTGCGGCAGATGCGACCGTGCCCTTGGTGCCCATGCCCGCTTCGGTCAGGCCCAAATGCAGGGGGTAACGCGTGTTGCGGCCCAGCTCGCGGTAGACCGCGATCAAATCTTGCACGCCGCTGACCTTGCAGGAAATAATGATCTGGCTGGCCTGCATGCCCATCGACTCAGCCAACTCGGCCGAACCCACGGCCGAACTAATGAGAGCCTGGTACATCACTTGCTTGACACCCAGCGGCTCAGACAGTTGGGCGTTGCTGTCCATCAGGTGGGCCAGCAGTTCTTGGTCCAGGCTGCCCCAGTTCACACCAATGCGCACCGGCTTGTCCCAGCGCAGCGCGGCTTCGATCATCTGGCCAAATTGGCGGTCTTTTTTGTCGCCCTTGCCCACGTTGCCGGGGTTGATGCGGTATTTGGACAGCGCCTGCGCGCAGTCTGGAAAATCGGTCAGCAGCCGGTGACCGTTGAAATGGAAGTCGCCCACCAGTGGCACCGCAATGCCCATGCGGTCAAGCTGCTCGCGGATATAGGGCACGGCCTGCGCCGCCTCGGGCGTGTTGACGGTGATGCGTACCATCTCCGAGCCCGCCAGCGCCAGCTCTTTGACCTGGATGGCGGTGCCCACGGCGTCCACCGTGTCGGTATTGGTCATGGACTGAATGCGCACCGGCGCGCCACCGCCAATGGTCACGATGTTGCTGCCCCAAGCCACGCGGGCCTGCAAGCCATTGCGCGAAGCGACACCATTGGAATTGAACCGTGTTTCGTTTTGCATCATTGCACCTTGAATCTTGCAACATTGTCTGGCGCACTTGGCTCCAGTTTGATAGGCTGACCGCGCACTTCCACGTCGGTGTTGTCAGCCCGCCCCACTACCACCCACAAAGGCAAAGTACCGCTGGCAGCGCTGGCGCTCTCGCCAGCCGCCAGGGTTTTGCGCAGAAGTGTCACGCCATTGGCGTCGCTGACGGCCACCCAGGTCAGGCCCCGCGCCTTAAACACCAGCAAAGGACTGGTCGGCGCACTGGCCAACTTGCCCGCCACCGATGCACCGGCTGCGCTATTGGCAGGCCCAACCTGCGGCGCCATGCCGGCGACCGCGCTCGGGGCCGCTGCGCTGGTTGTGGCCAAAGCGCCCGCGGCAGCTGGCAAGCTGGGCGCGGCTTCTGGCGCCAGGGCACCCAAGCGCGTGTCGGTGGGCTCGGCGTCTGGCGGCAGAACCGGTTCTGGCGCTGCGGCAGGCGCGGACGCCGCAGCGCCCAGCGAATCGCCTGCCCAAGCCCGGTCAAGCCATGTTTGCATCACCGGGCCCAGGTACAAACCCAGGGCAGCAAGCGCCAAAGCCAGTGCCAACAGCGCCAGGGGCAAGCGCCCCACGCTGCTGGCGCCATGCATTCTGAAACCGTCCTTGTCCCGAAAACCCGCCGGTGAATCCGCTATCAAAGGCGACCACACCATTTTTTTTGCCTTGGGCAAGCACGCCAGGATGATGGCGGAATCCAGCCGCACATGGCGGCAAACGCTGGCGGCCACCGCCCGCACCACGTTCATGTCGGGCCATTCCTCAAAACGGTCTTCTTCAAGCGCCTGCAGGCGCGACACCGACACTTTGACCCGCCCGGCCAGTTCTTCGAGGCTCAGACCGCAGGCCCGGCGCGCGGTGTTCAGCATCTGCCCGGCTGTGGGCAGCGCAGCGGCCCCGGTCGGTGGCGCGTCGATGGCGCTCACCTTGGGCACTTGGGGCACCGGACTAGGCTCTGAATCACTCATGGAAGGACTGCCGCTCTAACCAGAGCGACTCTTTAGACGAGGGAAAACGCTGCACCAGGGTTTGCCCCATGGCCCGCAAGCCCTGTGCGTCGCCCATGGCCTTGGCCGTCTTAGCGCCCAGCCACAGGGACTCGGCGTTGGCCAGATCAGAGCTGTTCAGGCGACCCAGGTAACGCTGGGCCTGGGGGTATTCGCCGCGCTGGTACATGCCCAGGCCCAGGTTGTAGGCCACCACCGGGTTGCCGGGGTCCAGCTGATAGGCGTTGAGCAAGCTCGTCTCTGCAGCCTGCGCCTGCCCGGCCTTTGCCTGGCACAGGCCCTGGATCATCCAGGTCTTGGCGCGTTCGTTGTAGGTCGGGTTGGCCAGGGCGGCGCTAAACATTTCGGCAGCAGCGGCCATGCGGCCCTGCTGGCACAAGAGCAAGCCGTAGTTGTGTTGCACGGTGGCCGCTTTGGGGCTCAGGACGAGCGCCTGGCGAAAGCTGTCGTCGGCCAGCGAAAACTCGTTCAGGCGCATGTAAATCAGGCCGCGCAGGTTGTGGGCTTCAAACAGGCCGGGGTCTACCGCAATCGACTGCTTGAGCTCGTCGAGCGCAATATTGGTCTTGCCTTCGCTGAAATAGTTGACGGCCAGCTCCAAGCGGATGCGCGCGCGTTTGCGCGCTTCGGTCTCATCAGAGGCCGTGACCCAGTCGGACTTGTCCGTGCGCTGGGGCGCGCTGGCGCAGGCCACCAGGCCTATTACCGCAGCCGCCAGCAGCCAGCGCAAGCCCAGCCACGTCGCTGCGCTGAGGGTGCGCGCGCCAGCCTTTAAGTCGAATGCGGGCGCAGCCATGTCAATGCACCTCGGTGGCCAAGGGCGCGGGCGTCTGGCCCAGGCCTGCCGCTTTTTCGGCGCTGCGCTGCTTGTGGATGCGCACCACCACGCTGGTGCGGTCTTGCACGTCACCGGCCAGTTGGCCGCAGGCCGCAGCAATGTCGTCGCCGCGCGTCTTGCGCACCGTGGTGATTACGCCCGCGCGGCTCAAAACCTCAGAAAACGCCTGCACCCGCGCATTGGACGAACGCGTCAGGCCCGAAGCGGCAAAGGGATTGAAGGGAATCAGGTTGACCTTGCACCAGTGCAAATTGCCGCCAGAGCTGCGCAGCAAGTCCACCAACTGCGCGGCCAGCTCGGGCGTGTCGTTGACGCCGTCGAGCATGCAGTACTCAAAGGTGATGAAGTCGCGCGGCGCCACGGCCAGGTAACGCACGCAGGCCTGCATGAGTTCGGCAATCGGGTATTTTTTGTTGAGCGGCACCAGGCTTTCGCGCAGGGCGTCAGTGGGCGCGTGCAAGGACACGGCCAGCGCCACCGGGCAGTCTTGGCCCAGGCGGTCCATCATGGGCACCATGCCCGAGGTGGACACGGTGACGCGTCGGCGCGACAGGCCGTAGGCGTGGTCGTCGAGCATGACCTTAAGGGCGGGCACGAGTTCGGTGTAATTTTGCAGGGGCTCGCCCATGCCCATCATCACCACGTTGGAGATGATGCGTTCGTCGCGCGCCAGGTGTTTGCGCAAAAAGTGCTCGGCAAACCAGAGCTGCGAGACGATTTCGCCCGCAGTCAGATTGCGGCTAAAGCCCTGGTGGCCGGTGGAGCAAAAACGGCAGCCCACGGCGCAACCCGCCTGCGACGAAATGCACAGCGTGCCACGGTCAGATTCGGGGATAAAAACGGCCTCTACCGCGTCGCCCGCGCCCACGTCAAACAGCCACTTGATGGTGCCGTCGGTAGATTCATGCTGGGACAAGACGCGCAGTGGCGTCACTTGGGCGCAGCCCTTGAGCTTTTCGCGCAAGGACTTGGCTAGATCGGTCATGGCGTCAAACTCGGACGCGCCTTTTTGGTGGATCCAGCGAAACAGCTGGACCGCCCGAAAGCGCTTCTCGCCTAGACGCTCGCAAAAAAGGGCCAAGCCCTCGAGGTCATAGTCGAGAAGATTGGCCGCCATAGTGCAAATTAACGCGAATAAACGTTCATGCCAGCGAAGAAGAAAGCGATTTCGACGGCAGCGGTTTCTGCGGCGTCAGAGCCGTGCACGGCGTTGGCGTCGATGCTGTCGGCGAAATCAGCACGGATGGTGCCGGGGGCTGCTTTCTTGGGATCGGTGGCGCCCATCAGGTCGCGGTGGGTCAGGATGGCGTTTTCGCCTTCCAGGGCCTGGATCATCACGGGGCCGGAGATCATGAATTCGACAAGGTCTTTGAAGAAGGGGCGTGCGCTGTGCACAGCGTAAAACGCTTCTGCTTCGCCGCGCGACAAATGGGCCATGCGCGCTGCAACCACTTTGAGGCCTGCTGCTTCGAAACGGGCGTAGATTTGACCGATCACGTTCTTGGCCACTGCGTCGGGCTTGATGATGGATAGTGTGCGTTCGATAGCCATAGTGTTACTTCAACCTTCGTATTAAATTATTCGCCACCCTGCGTAGCAAAGCGCATGATTTTAGCATTTTGCCTAGCGACTGCGCCCGGTGCGGCGCTGGCCGCCGGGGCCGCTGCGTTGCTTGAGGGCCTCTTGTTTTCGCTGGCGCAACAGGCTGTCGGCGCCGATATATCCCACCGAAGTTTTAAGGGGATCGGGCTGGTTTGCCGCACCAGCGGGCTTGGCCGCTGGGCGCGGGCCTGGGCCACGCGGCGAGCTGCGGTCGGGCGCCACACGCGGGCCGCTGCGGGCTGCGGGCGGACCGCCACGGCGGTTTGCGCCACCCGTGGGCGGGGACGTGCGGCGCACGGGGGCGGCGCCCTCAAGCGGGCGCTCACGCACCACGCCGTCGTTGCCCTCGCCCGCGCTGCCTGCGGCACGCACCAAAGAGGCGATATCAATGCCGTCAAGCTCCATCCAGGCGCCGCGCTTGAGTCCGCGCGGCAGCACCATGGCACCGTAGCGGATACGGATCAGGCGGCTCACCGCGTGGCCCACGGCCTCGAGCATGCGGCGCACCTCGCGGTTGCGCCCTTCTGAGATGGTGACGCGGTACCAGCAATTGCTGCCCTCGCCGCCACCGGCCTCAATCGAGCCAAACTGCGCCATGCCGTCGTCCAGACGCACGCCGTCAAGCAACATTTGTTTTTCTTCTTTGCTCAGCGACCCCAGCACGCGCACTGCGTATTCACGCACCAGGCCAAAGCGCGGGTGCATCAGATTGTTGGCAAGTTCGCCCGAATTGGTGAACAGCAACAGGCCTTCGGTATTCAAATCCAGCCGCCCCACCGACTGCCATTTGCCCTGGTGCAGGCGTGGCAAACGGCGAAACACGGTGGGCCGGTTTTGCGGGTCGTCATGGGTGACCACTTCGCCCACGGGCTTGTGGTACGCGATCACGCGCGGCGGTGGCGGGTCCACCCGAAAGCGTACGGGCTTGCCGTTGAACTTGATCTGGTCGCCAAACTGGATGCGCTGGCCCACGTGGGCTGGTTCGTCGTTGACCGAAATGCGGCCTTCAATAATGAGCTGCTCCATCTCCAGGCGCGAACCCATGCCGGCCTGGGCCAAGATTTTGTGCAACTTGGGATTCTCGACAGCGGGCGTGAGGATGCGCTTGTGCGGCACGGCTTCGAGCACCTCGTCAAGGGCGTCAAATTCGCCGGAGACGACCTGGTCAAACAGGCTGGCCTCGGCGGCCTCGCCCGCTTCGCTGGTGCCGGTAGCATCTGCGGCCAGAGCTGCGGGCGCTGTGGGTGTGGCGTCTTGCGGCGCCAGGGGATCGGGCGCGGGGCCGGTGCTAGGTGTGTCGTTCATGGGATGTTGGGTGCTGTGGGGCTGTCAAAAATGTCGGAAGGAGCCGGTTCGGCTGCGGAGTCGTCGGGTGTTGGGGGAAGTGGCTCAGGCTCGGGCGCTGAACCTGGCGCCTGCGCTGGCTCGGCTTCAAGCGCCTGCTCTTGGGCGGGCGGCGGGGGCGCGTCGTCAAAGGCGAATTCGGCCTCAGGCGGCTGGGGCGCTTCCAGGGCCAGGCTGTCGGGTGCGTCTTGCACCAGTTCGGCAAAGGCATCCGTCTCGCCGCCCAGGCGCTGGCCTACCGGGTCCAGGGCGGGTAATTGCGCGAGCGACTGCAGGCCCAGGTCATCCAAAAACTGGCGGGTGGTGGCAAACAAGGCGGGCCGGCCCGCCGTTTCGCGGTGGCCTATCACCTCGACCCAGCCGCGGTCTTCCAGCTGCTTGATCAGCAGGGAATTGATGGTTACACCCCGAATATCTTCCATATCACCACGCGTGACCGGCTGCCGGTAGGCGATGATGGCCAGGGTCTCCAGCGCGGCACGGGTGTAGCGCGGGGGTTTTTCTGGGTGCAGGCGATCCAAAAAGTCGCGCATTTCGGCCCGACTCTGAAAGCGCCAGCCGCTGGCCACTTGCACCAATTCCACGCCACGGCCGGTCCACTGCGCGGCCAGATCGGCGAGCATTTCCTTGAGCGTGTCGTTGCCCACTTCTTCTTGAAACAAGGTGCGCATGTCACGCAAGGACACGGGCTGTTGCGCGCAGATCAGGGCAGTCTCCAAGACGCGCGTGGCTTCGGCGGTGTTGATCATGCAAAGGTTTTCCGGGCGAGGGGCTGGCCCACGGGGCGAGCGCTGACAAGAACTAACGAGACTGGGCGGGATGCAATAGCTCCCAATGGGGAGTGCGCCATCCACTGCGCCAGGGGCCGCGACCAGGAGCCCTTAGGCAGCCTTTGCGGTAGGGGTCGATTGTAGCCCCAGCCCCAGCGCGCCCAGCAGGTCCTGAAAATCGCTGGGCAGTGGAGCCTCAAAGGCCAGCGCCTCGCCCGTTACGGGATGGCTAAACGCCAGCCGAAACGCGTGCAAGGCCTGGCGCTGCAGCCCTAAGAGCGGGCTGCCACCATAAACCGCGTCAGCCACCAGCGGGTGGCCGATAGACGCCATGTGCACCCGAATCTGGTGCGTGCGCCCAGTGTGCAGCACGCAGCGCACAAAGCAGGCGTCTACCGCGTTGCCCATGTAGTGAATGTCGGTTTGGGCGGTTTTGCCCGGGGTTTTGAGCAAATCCACCACCGCCATGCGCAGGCGGTTGCGCGGGTCGCGGCCAATGGGCGCCTGCACGGTCACGGTGGCTGCCCCGCTCCAAGGTTTGTGGCCGACCGCCAGGTACTGGCGGCTCACGGTGCGCGCGGCAATGGCTTGCACCAGCGCGTCCATGGTCAGGCGGTTGCGTGCCACCACCATCAGGCCGCTAGTGTCTTTGTCCAGCCGGTGCACGATGCCTGCGCGCGGCACCTCAGAAATCTGGGGGTCTAGCGCCAACAGGCCGTTGAGCAGCGTGCCGCTCCAGTTGCCCGGCGCCGGGTGCACCACCAGGCCAGCGGGTTTGTGGATCACCATCAGGTGCGCGTCTTGGTAGACCACGTCCAGGTCCATGGCCTCGGGCTTGAAGGCCTGGCTTTGGGGCGTGGGGCGCAGTTCGAGCTGCAGCAGGTCGCCGGCCTTGACCTTGTGCGACTGCTTGGTCAGCACTTTGCCGTTCACTTGGGCGCCACCGGCGTCTACCAGCTGCTGCAAATAGCTGCGCGAAAACTCGGGCGCCAGATGGGTGAGCGCGCGGTCCAGCCGCTCGCCGTGTTGGGCGACAGTGACGCTGCCTTGGCGCAGCTCGGATTCCTGGGCCAGCGCTTCGGCTTCGTCGTGCTCGTCGTGGGGGCCTTGGACGTCAGTCAGAACGGGCAGGTCGGGCAGGTCAGGTGCAAAGGGGTCGGTCGATATAATGGTTTTGCCCTGGTTTAAGAAAGATTGCATGATGTTGAGAGTCAAATTATCGGTCGTTTACGCGCTCGTCCTTCCCTTGGCGGCTGCGTTGATGGTCGGCTGTTCCACAGCGACCCTGGACAAGACCGCAGGCATGACGCCCACCCAGCTCTATGCCGATGCCAAAGACGAGATGAACTCCGGCCAATGGGAAAAAGCCATTCCCCTGCTGGAAAAGCTCGAAGCCCGCGCCGCTGGCACGCCCTTAGCCCAGCAAGCGCAGGTGGACAAAGCCTATGCGCACGTCAAGGCCGGCGAACCCATACAGGCCGTGGCCACAATTGACCGCTTTATGCGCCTGCACCCGGCCAGCCCCGCGCTGGACTATGCGCTGTACCTCAAGGGCACGGCCAATTTCAATGAAAACCTGGGCATTTTTGGCAGCTACACCGGCCAAGACCTGGCCGAGCGCGACCAAAAAGCGTCCAAAGAGTCGTTTGAAGCCTTTCGCGAGCTCACTGTGCGCTTTCCCGATTCGCGCTACACGCCTGATGCGCTGCTGCGCATGGGCTACATCGTGCAGTCGCTGGCCAAATACGAGGTGCACGTAGCCAAGTACTACTACAAGCGCGCCGCCTATGTGGCTGCCATCAACCGCGCACAAACGGCTGTTACCGACTACCGCAACGTGCCTGCTGTTGAAGAAGCGCTGTTTGTGATCTACAAATCGTACGAAGCGCTGGGCATGGAGCGCCTGCGCGACGACGCCAAACGCGTGCTCGAAGCCACCTATCCCGACTCCAAATTCTTGGCCAGCGGCGGCACTGGCGAGTCGGGCGGCTGGCTCAAGCTGTTCTAAACCGACCTACGCCGGCGCCTGCCGGGCGGCGGCCAAGTCTGCCAAGGCCTCTAGCCAATCGTCACCATCTGCCAAGCGGCGCATGGGCGGCAAGCCATCTAGCAGTTTCTTGCCGTAGCCCATCTGCGCCAGGCGCACATCACACACCACCAGAATGCCCCGGTCCGTCTCGCTGCGGATCAGGCGCCCGGCGCCTTGCTTGAGTGCAATGGCCGCTTGCGGCAGGTGCAAATTCTTGAAAGCATTGCCGCCCCCGGCGACCTGCGCGCTGGCGCGCGCCTGCACCAGCGGGTCGTCGGGCGGGGCAAAAGGCAGCTTGTCGATGACCAGCAGTTGCAAAGCGTCGCCCGCAATGTCAATGCCCTCCCAAAACGAGGCAGTGGCCACCAGGACGCAGCCGCCTGCAAAACCGGCCTGGGGAACACCGGCACCCACAAAGCGGTCTACCAGTTCGCGCTTGGGCGCTTGGCCTTGCACCAGCACTTCGGTGTCGAGCCCGGCGGCGGCAAACTGCTGGCGCAGTGCGTCCGCTATGGCGCGCATGGCGCGGGTGGTGGTGGTCAGCACCATGGTGCGCCCGCCCAAAGCGCTAGCACCTTGGGCGGCCAGCGCCGCCACCGCCGCGCTGTGGGCTGCGTCTTGCGGGCGCGGAAACTCACGCGGCACGTAGACGGCCGCCTGCGTGGCGTAATCAAACGGGCTGGCCACGCGCAGCACCTGCGCGCCTTCCAGGCCGCAGGCGTCCACAAACCACCGCAATTGCGCGTCGGTGCCCAAGGTGGCAGAGGTAAATATCCACGACTTGGGCTGCGTGCCGGGCGCAGCGTCGGGCCGAGCCAGGGCGCGCATGGGTTCGGCAATCGTCAGGGGCGACTGCGACAACTGCACTTGCGCGCCCACTTCAAGCCAGCGCACTTGGCCCTCGGGTGGCGCAGTGGCAAAAAGTTGCAGGTTTTGCAAGAGCGTGTCGCAACGCTCGGCCAGCGCGGTGAAGGCCGGGCCGAGTTCATCGACCGCGCGCACGGCGGCGCTGGCGGCAACGAGCGCGCGCTCGCAGCGGGCCACGGCGGCTTGCCACGGGGCGGCGGGCAGGCCTTCAGGTGTGGCGTCCAGCCAGGGGCGCATGGGCTGCGGGCCTGCAGATTCGAACAGATTTTTAAGCGCCTGGGCGGCGTCGGTGGCGTCGGCTTGCAGGCCCAGCCAGTCCACCAGGCCACGCGCCGGGCCTTGGGTCTGTTCGGCCAGATCGCGGCCCAAAGACAGCATTTGGCCGGTGCTCCACTGGCGGGCAAAAAAGTGCACGCCAATGTCATTGAGCTGGTGCGCCTCGTCAAACACCACCGTGGTGACGCTGGGCAGCAACTCGGCCACGCCCGAGGCGCGCACGCCCAGGTCGGCAAAAAACAGGTGGTGGTTGACCACGACCACGTCGGCCTTCATGGCCTCTTGGCGCGCCATCTGGGTGTGGCAGTTGCGAATCTGCGGGCAGCCGCTGCCCAGGCAGTTGTCGCGGGTGGACGTGACCAGCGGGATGATGGGCGAGCGCTCGTCGAGCTCAGGCACTTCGGCAATATCGCCCAGCACGGTGGACAGGGACCAGTCTTCCACGCGGGCCAGCAGGCGCAGGTCAGCGGGGCCCAGGTTTTGCGTGGTCTGGCGCGCACCTTGCAGGCGCTGGGTGCACAAATAGCTGCTGCGGCCCTTGAGCAACGCCAGGCGCACCGGAAAGCCAAAGGCCTTTAAGAGGCGCGGAATGTCGCGCAAAAAAAGCTGCTCTTGCAAGGCCTTGGTGGCGGTAGAAAACAGCACTTT
>CAMDHS010000087.1 GCA_945898115.1 Comamonas sp. lk | reverse complement strand
TGCCTCGCAAGTGGACGCTCAAAACACCACCCAAGCCTTTGAGCGGGGCGAAGCCGTACCGCTGACCGATGTGGTGCTGAAGATGCAAAAAGCCTCGCTGTCCTTTGAAGCCACCCTGCAGGTGCGCAACAAGGTGCTCAAGGCCTATGAAGACATCATGAACATGCCGGTCTGATACCGCCATATTCACCACAAGCCCCCTCGCTACCCCCTATTCCTCCGCGCTGAAAGAACACCTCCATGGCAACCGCAACTGCAACCGCTGGCACCTTTCTTCCTGGCAATACTGACACTGGCTCTTTGCAAACCCGCACAGGCGCAGACCGGCGCGCCATGGCGGGCCGCCCAGGCGATGGTGGCAACAGCTTTGCCGAGGTCACGCCTGACTATTCCGGCCCCTTTGGCCCGATCAAGCAAGTGCTCAACCAGCCGGCGGTCAAAAAATCGATGCCGCTGATGGTGATTGCCATGGCGCTTTTGGCGTTTGCACTGGTCTACACCATGATCAATGCGCCGAGCTACCGCCCAGTGATGAGCGGCATGACCGAGAGCGACCAGCAAGGCGTGTACGAGGCGCTCAAGCAAGGCGAGTTCAAGCCCGTGATTGACGCAGGCAGCGGCCAAGTCACCGTGCCCGCCAACCGCTACCACGAGGCACGCATTTACCTGGCATCCAAAGGCCTGCCCAAAACGGCTGCGACTGGCTTGGACGCGCTCAAAGACCAGTCGGCCATGACCACCAGCCAGTTCATGGAACAGGTGCGCTACAACTCAGCCATGGAGCAAGAGCTTGCGCGCAGCATTCAGCAGATTGAATCTATACAGACCGCCCGGGTGCACCTGGCCACTACCAAGCCTTCGGTGTTTGTGCGTGACCGCACACCGCCAAAGGCGTCGGTTGTCATCACCCCCCAAGCCGGGCGCAGCGTGAGCCCCATGCAGGTCCAGGCCATTGTGCATTTGGTGGCATCTAGCGTGCCCATGCTCAAGCCCGAGAACGTGGCCATCGTGGACAACTATGGCAAGCTGATGACGGATGCCGAGTCCGACGCATCCATGGGTATGAACGCCGGCCAGACCAAGCACAAGCAGGCCATGGAAGACCTGTACCGCCAGCGCGTCATCCAGATTTTGGCGCCCATCGTGGGCGAAGCCAATGTGCGCTCGCAAGTCAACCTGAACCTGGACTACAGCCAAACCGAGGTCACCGTCGAAGACTTTGACACCGGCGGAAAAGGTCCCAAAACCCGTTCCGAGGTCAACAGCGAAGACCGCAACAGTGCCAAAGAGGCCTCAGGTATTCCGGGCACCCTGTCCAACACGGCGCCTGTGGCACCCACCACCTCGCTCAACACCGCCGCCCCCACAGCTGGCAGCGCTGCCAGCGACGAGCGCAGCACGATTGCCACCCGCAGCACCCGCAACTACGAGATGGACCGCCAGGTGCGCCACACCAAGAGCGCCACCGGCGGCGTGCAGCGCCTAAGCGTAGCCGTGGTGATCAACGAGCGTCCGCCACAAGCCCAGCCCAAGAACGACAAAGGCGAAGACCAGCCGGCCAAGCCCAACCCCTACACCCCAGAAGAGGTGGAACGCATGCAACAACTCGTGCGCGGCGTAGTGGGCTTTGACGAAGGCCGCAAAGACGTGGTCAGCGTGGTGCAGGCCAAGTTCGAGCCTGAAATCCCGGTGGACATGAGCATTCCCTGGCACAAAGACGAGGCTGTCATGACCAATATCAAGTCGGGCTTTCTGGGTCTGATGTTCGTGGCCTTTTTGATGGTCGTGGTGCGCCCAGTGGTGATGCACATGATGAACCGCGACAAGGAAGCCGCCCAGGCCGCTGCTGAGAGCATCCAACTGGCCCAAGAAGAGACACTGGCGCTCGAGATTGCCGCTGCCGCCACTGCTGAGGCGGCCAACGCCGAGCCGTCTGCTGCCGACACGCTTGAAGAGATGAAAGCGAAGATGAAGTCCAACAAGTCCGCCATCTCTGCCGAGATGCTCGATACTGCAAACACCTACGACGACAAGGTCGCCCTGATTCGCATGATCGTCTCCGACGACTCGGCCCGTGTGGCCAGCGTGCTCAAGAACATGATCAAGCCCGGCTGATCGGCATACAGAGTATAAAAAAATGGCAGAGAACGACCCCAAACTGACCGGCCCCGCCGCCTACACCGAGGCCTTGCGCCGGGAGATGGACTCCCTGACCGGGACCCAGCGCGCCGCCGTGCTCATGCTGCTGCTCGGTGAAGAGCAGGCCGCCAACATCATCCGCTACCTCAACCCCAAGGAAGTCCAAGGCCTGGGCGTGGCGATGGTGCAGGTGGCCGAGTTGTCGCAAGAAGCGGTCAACGCGGTGCTTGACGAGTTTGTGGCCGAGATCAAGCGCCAAACCAGCCTGGGCTTGGGCACATCTGACTATGTGGAAAAAGTATTCAAGCGCGCCTTGGGCGACGACAAGGCCGCCTCAGTGCTCGGGCGCATCAACCCCAGCCAGGGCAGCAAGGGCCTGGAGATTCTGAGCTGGATGGACGCCCGCTCAATTGCCGACATGATCAAGGCCGAACACCCCCAGGTAGTCGCCATTATTTTGTCGGTGCTGGAAAACGGCGTGGCCGCCGAGGTGCTGAACTTTTTGCCGCCCGAGTCGCGCGCCGAAATCATCCAGCGCGTGGCCAGCCTGGAGACGGTGCAGCCTTCAGCCATGGTCGAGCTCGAAGCCATCATGAAAAAGCAGTTCTCCACCAACTCGACGTCCAAATCGTCCAGCCTGGGCGGTATCAAGGCGGCTGCGAATATTCTGAACCTGACCAAGACGGCGCTCGAAGCCTCGGTGATGGGCGGCCTGCGCACCCTGGACCCAGAGCTGATGCAGAAGATTCAGGACAATATGTTCACCTTCGAGAACCTGACCGGCGTGGACAACAAGGGCATCCAGGTCATCATGCGCAATGTCGAACCCGACCTCATGATGAAAGCCCTCAAAGGCGCCAGCGAAGCGGTCAAGGACAAGTTTCTGGGCAATATGTCCGAGCGCGCACGCGGCATGTTCAAAGACGACATGGAGGCCATGGGCCCCATGCGCCTCTCAGACGTGGAAGAAGCGCAAAAAATCATTATGCGTGCCGCACGCAAACTGGCCGACGCAGGCGACCTGGTGCTAGGCGGCGGTGCCGACTATGTCTAAAGGCAATGCGGCCTCTGCGCAAGCGGACGCCCGCAAGCCTGAGGTGCGCCCAGCACGCGTCTGGCAAGCCTCCGATTTAAACCATCCGATTGCCCCCGAAAGCGGCTTTGTGGCCAGCGCCTGGCGCACCCAACGCGAGCCGGTGTTTGGCCTGACCGACTTTGATATCCCGACTGTCGATTTGCTGCCGCCGCCCGCCGCCCCGGAGGTAGAAGAGGCACCGGCCACCGCTGCGCTTGCTGCGCCCGCCCCCCCACCCGTGGTGGAAACGCCGGTAGCCACCGCCGAAGCCCTGGCCAAAGCACGCGAAGAAGGCCGCGCCCAAGGTGCCGCCGAGGCCCGCGCCGCGCTGCAAACCGAGATGGAAGACAAGCTGCGCGTAGCGCTGGGCGATGACCATGCCTTGGTCAATGCCCTGGCCGACGCGCTGGCCCTGCTGCAGCAAAGCCCGCAAACCTTTTTTGAACCGCTCAAGCGCTTGGCCCTGCACTTGGCCGAACAACTGGTGCTGGCCGAACTGGCACTGGACGGCGGCGCCATTGAGCGCCTGGTGCAACGCTGCGTGGACGAACTGGCGCAGCACGACGAATCCATGGTGCTGGTGGAACTCAACCCGGCTGACCTGGCCATGTTGCAAGCGCTGCGCGAGCGCTCTGGCCTGGCCGAGGGCTCGGCCCTGCGCCTGCAGCCCAACGACAAACTCCTGCCCGGCAGCGTGCGCGCCAGTGCCAACGACGCTTTGGTAGAAGACCTGATTGGTGAGCGCCTGAGCGCCCTGGCCCGCGGCCTGGCGGTGGACGAACCCCGCTGGCGCGCCAAAACGGCGTTCAGCCCCGAACGCATAGCCAGCGATCGCCTGCCCGGCACCGCCGTGGAAGACGCCCGCCCGCGCATGGCGCCCAGCGCTGCCGCCCCCATCGACGCCGGCTACGACACGGTAGCGGCCATCGACGAAATCCTGCGCGACGCAGAAGACCATGTTTAACTTTGACACCCAGGTGGACCAGGCCGTAGCGCAACTGCGCAGCACGCGCCCTGCGCGCAGCGGCACGCTGGTGCGCTTGGTGGGTTTGCGCTTAGAGGCGCGCGGCATCATGGCGCCGGTGGGCGCCTGTTGCGAAGTGGTCGGCCAGGCCGGCCACCGCATTGAGGCCGAAGTGGTCGGTTTTGCCGACAAAACGATTTATCTCATGCCTTTTTCTGAGCCCGTGGGCATTGGCCCGGGCGCGTCAGTCCGGGTGCTGAGCGAAAGCGGCCACGCGCTCTTGGGCGAAGAACTGCTGGGCCGCGTGATTGACGCCCAAGGCGAGCCCTTGGACGGCAAACCCAAACCCGCCTGCACCACCAAACTCGGCCTCTTGGGCCTGCCACTGAACCCTATGGAGCGCGGCCCCATTAACCGCGTGCTCGATGTCGGCGTCAAGGCCATCAACGGCTTGCTCACCTTGGGGCGCGGCCAGCGCGTCGGGCTGGTAGCTGGCTCTGGCGTGGGCAAAAGCGTGCTCTTGGGCATGCTCACGCGCTTTACCAAAGCCGACATCGTGGTCATTGGCCTGATTGGCGAGCGCGGGCGCGAGGTACAGGCGTTTATCACCGAAACACTCGGGCCTGAGGGCCTGGCCAAGGCGGTGGTGATTGCCGCACCGGCCAATGTGTCGCCGGTGCTGCGCCTCAAGGCCGCGCACCTGACCCACGTGGTGGCCGAGTACTTTCGTGACCAGGGCAAAGACGTGCTGATGCTCGTTGACAGCCTGACCCGCGTGGCCCACGCCCAGCGCGAGATTGGCCTGGCCATTGGCGAGCCGCCCACGTCCAAGGGCTACCCGCCTTCGGTGTTTGCGCTCTTGCCCAATTTGATTGAACGCGCCGGTGTCGGGCGCCATGGGCACGGCTCGATTACCGCCATCTACACCGTGCTGGCCGAAGGCGACGACGGCAACGACCCGATTGTGGACATTGCCCGCGCCTCGCTCGACGGCCAGGTGATGCTCTCGCGCAAGCTGGCAGACGCCGCGCACTACCCCGCCATTGACCTCAACGGCTCGATCTCGCGCGTGATGCAAAACCTGCTCTCGCCCACCGATTTAAAGCTGTCCAACCGCTTTCGCCGCCTGTGGTCGCTCTACCAGCAAAACGTGGACTTGATTCAGGTGGGCGCCTACCAGGCCGGCTCCAACCCCGAGATCGACCAGGCGATTTTGCTGCGCGAGACCATGGAAAACTACCTGCGCCAAGACATGTACACCGGCTTCGAAGAGAGCAGCTGCCGCACCGACCTGCGCGTGCTGATGGAGCTCTGAAACCCATGGCCGCCCACGCAAACCCAACACAGCCCCAAGGAAAACCCGCATGAAGATCCGCGCCTGTTGGTCCGCCCTGGAAGGCAAGGCCGAACAAAAAATCACCCAGCTGCGCGCCGATACCGTGCAGGCAGAGCAACTGCGCGATTCGCTGCTTGCCAGCCAGCAGCGCCTGGAGCAGCTCTATGAAGAGTACCGTGTTAAGACGGCTGCGGCCGACACGTCTCTTGGCATGTCTGACGCCATGAACCAGCGCCAATTCATGTCGCAGCTGTTGACGCTGCGCGAGCGGGTGGAGCGCGACATTGGCACATCCCAGCTGCACCTGCAAACCCTGGCGCACCGCATGCTGCAGGCCGAGGCCGAGCGCCTGAAGATGAAAACCCTGACCGAGAACGACCGCCTGGCGGTGCAAAAGTACACCAGTAAGCGTGAACAGCACAGCATGGACGAACTCGGCATGCTGCAATTCAACCAGGCGCGCGCCGCATGAACCCCTCTGGCGGCCTGTTCTGGCATTGGCATGCATGGCGCCACCAAGCGCAATGGACGGCCACCTGCGCCGACATCGCGCAGTGGCTGGGCCAAATGCCACCATCGCAAGACAAGGCCCCAGAACTCGTGATCGTGGGCGCCAGTGCGGGCTGGATGCTGCCCAGCAGCTGGCTGCAAGGCTTTGCAACTGTCACCACTTTTGACCTGGACCGCTGGGCCGCGCCCTTGTTTCGGCTGCGCCACGGTGCGGCACTGCGCACATCCAACACCGCTTTGCAATGCAACACGGCCGACGCCCTGACCGACCTGGACGCGGTGCTGCGCGCCCATCCTCGCGCTTGGGTGCTGTTTGACAACGTGCTGGGGCAACTGCGCTTTCACACCCCGTCGGTGGACGAGGCCAGTCGCCGCATCGCAAGCATCACCAAGCGCATGCACGGACGGCGCTGGGGCAGCGTGCATGACGCTTTTTCTGGCCGCACCCAAGGCCACATACAAGGCCGCACAGGCAGCAGCAGCGCGCCTGCTATGCAGCGCAGCGTGCAAGCGCCCGCCCCCACTTCCACGTCCACTTCTGTCGCCGCCGCCACCCGCCCGGTCGCACTGGGCCGGTTTAGCCGCCAGTTGCACGCCCAGGGCGAGTGGCTGGACCACCTGACCGATCAAGTTTTTCCTGCAGGCACGCCGGTGCACCATATTGCCTGGCCTTACAGTCCGGGCTATTGCCACTGGCTTCAGGCCGGATGGATAAGCCCATGAACCAAAACACTACGCACCACCCAAACCTTGCTACCCTGCGCCGCTGGGCAGCGGCGACCTGCCTGTTGGTGGGCACGCTGCTGTCGTCTTGCGGCGGGCAAAGCAGCGGCACGGCCACGACAGCGGGCGATGGAGATTCACAAAACTCTGGCGGGAACAGCAACACGGCTAGCTTGGCGATGGCTGGGGCGTACCAGGGCAGCGTGAGCTATGTCGGCAACCCCTACACCAGCGATTTCTTGAGCTTTCTGACACCTGCGGGCGCTTGGTATGGCTTGTATTTTTTGAAGACGAGCAGCGCCAGCGTTTACCCTGACATCTACACCGGCACAGTCGCTGCCACTAGCGCAAGTTCGGCCACCATCTCGCCGCTCAAGGCATCGCAGTTCGGTAAAGCAGTGACCACCGGCAGCGCCACGGTCTCTGGCAGTTCTGCACTGAACTACGACATCGTTTTCACTGGCATTAACCTGGCCAATAGCAAGCCCGCCAGCTTTTCCCCCAGCGCTATCGCCACACTCACAGGTGTTGGCGGGAACTGGGTCGGCGACTTGAAAGACAGCCAAAGCGTCGCCGACACCGGGCTCACACTGGGCTTCTCCGAAGCAGGAACGCTGACGAGCGGCGGCAGCTACGCCACATGCGCACTTACCCTTCAACTGACGCCCAAGTCGGCGGCCTCCAATCCCTACTACGACGCAAGCCTGCAAATCAGCGGCGACACCACGACCTGTAGTCGGGTTTCCAGAAACGGCGGGAGTACGGTTTCCATGACCGGCATCGGCTTCATTCACGCCTCCGCTGTGGCCGGCAAAAGACGCCTCGAACTCATCCTCACCGACAGCACTGGCAGCGGCATTTCCTTTCGGGGCGACCAGTGAGCGCTCAAACTTTCCCCCTTGCTGCCGATCCTCATCCACGGCCCTTCCCTTTCCACTTGATTGCGTAAACCGAGAAGCACCATGAAAAGAACCATCGTTGAAGTTATTTTGGCCCTGGCCCTGGTAGGCGCCGGCGTCTTTGGCTGGACCAACTGGAAAGGCAACCAAAAAGCCACCGGCCAGCTGACCGAGCTCAAGGCCGCCTCAGAAGAAGCCACCAAAGCTGCGGCCGACAAAGAAGCCGCCGTCAAGGCCGCCGAAGAAGAAATGACCGCCTTGCGCGCCGAAATGGCGCCGCTAGAGGGCCAAGCGCAACAACTCGCCGCTGTCAAGGCCGCCATGGCCAATGGCGCCACGCTGGCCGACCTGGAAGCCGCCTACAAAACGCAAAAAAACCTGTCCGCCGAACGCCAGGTGGGCTTGGGCGCACTGCGCATGCTCACCAAGGGCGCAGAAGACCCTGCGGCCATGGAGGCGTTTCGCAAAGCGCTGCAAATGTCCGATTTGGGCGACCGCAAGAACACCATTTGCGCCGCCCAGATCGGGCTGGCTGCAGCGGGCGAAAAAGTCGCCATCATGGCCGACTGCCTGCCCAAGGGCGCCAAAGCCGCCCATGGCGAAAAGGGTGACAAGGCTGACAAATCCGGCCATGACGACAAAGCTCCGGCCAAAGACGGCCACGGTGACGCCAAAGCCGACGGCCATGGCAAGCCCGGTGACAAAAAATCCCCCGAAAAGCACGCCGTTCACTGGGGTTACGACGGTGAAATGGGACCCGAGCGCTGGGGCAAAGAGTTCCCCACTTGCCTCAAGGGCAAATCGCAGTCGCCCCTGGACATTCGCGGCCCCTTCGTGAAAACCCGCACCGTGGTGACGGCCGACTACAAGGAGGGCCCTTTGAAGATGATCAACAACGGCCACACCATCCAGGTCAACGTCACGCCGGGCAGCAAAATCCGCATCGATGGCGTGCCCCATGAGCTTTTGCAGTTCCACTTCCACCGCCCCAGCGAAGAAAAAATCGATGGCAAGCCCATGGCCATGGTGGTGCACTTTGTGCACAAGAGCGCCGAGGGCAAGCTCGCTGTGATTGGAGTGCTGCTCAAGGAAGGCAATGAGAACCCCGGTATCAAAACCCTGTGGACCAATATGCCGCTCGAAGAAGGCCCCGAAGTCAGCCCTGAAGGCGTGAACTTCAACCCCGCCAACCTGCTGCCGCGCGAGTTTGATTTCTACAGCTACGAAGGCTCGCTCACGACGCCGCCGTGTACCGAAGGTGTGCGCTTCTTTATCCTGAAAACCACGGTCAACGTGGCCAAGGAACAGGTTGCAGCCTTCCCGTTCAAGCGCAATGCGCGCCCGGTGCAAGAGCTCAATGGCCGTGAAATCACGACCAATTAAGCAAGCGACGCCCAAGCCGCACCTCCACCCCAAGGTCCACCATGCAAAAAAAATCCTCGCTGACCGCAATTGTGATGACAGCGCTGTTCACCCTGCTCTTGGCGCTGGCCTTGGGCTGGGGCGCGGTAGAAATGGGCTTGGTTCACCTTAGCCCCACGACGACAGGCGGACGTGACGCCGAGTTGGATGGCCCCAATATCCTGGGTAAAAAAGGCGGCAACTTCGTCTGCGAAGTGACCGTATCAACGCCTCAGGGCGCGCTCAATTCCGAGCCCAAGGTCTACTCCGACATCATGGTCGTGGGCCTGGAGCCCGAGGCCAAATCGGGTTGGTACCAGGGTGAATACACCATGTCAGAGTCGCGCAAAGGCGCGCTGCGCATGGAAGGCACCAAAGCCTTTGTCAGCCGTCCGGCCATGTTCGAGCGCTTTGGCCAGATGATCACCCAAGAAGAATTCACCCTGGACCTGACAGACGGCGCCTTTGTGCAAACCCTGACTTTTAAGGACGGCACGCGGCGCCACATGCTCAAGGGCATTTGCGCCAAGTTCACCAAGGCGCCTTTCCACTAATTGGCAGGCGCGGGCTCCCTGCGGGCCGGCCTTGGACTGTCTTTGCCGCGACGGCCTAGGACGGGTGTCTGCCTACAATGCGGCATGACTTTTATAGAAAAACTCGGCGCTGCCGAGCAGCAAAACCAGAGCTTGCTCTGCGTCGGTCTGGACCCCGATCCGGCCAAATTTCCCCTGCACTGGCGCGGTGACGCATCCAAGATTTTTGACTTTTGCGCGGCGATTGCCGAGGCCACCGCCGACCTCGTCATCGCCTTCAAACCCCAAATCGCCTACTTTGCCGCCCACCGCGCCGAAGACCAGCTTGAGCGCCTGATGGCGCACCTGCGCCAGGTCGCCCCCCAAGTGCCGGTGATTTTGGACGCCAAGCGCGGCGACATTGGCAACACCGCCGAGCAATACGCCATTGAAGCCTTTGAACGCTATGGCGCCGACGCCGTCACGCTCTCGCCCTTTATGGGCTGGGACTCGGTGCAACCCTATTTGAGGTACCACGGCAAGGGCGCGTTTTTGCTGTGCCGCACGTCCAACCCCGGCGGTGACGACCTGCAAAACCAGCGCCTGGCCGACCTGCCGGGCCAGCCCGCCTTGTTTGAGCACATCGCCGCCCTGGCCCAGGGCCCCTGGAACCAGAACGGCCAGCTCGGGCTGGTGGTGGGCGCCACCCGCCCCTCCGAGATTGAACGCGTGCGCGCCTTAGCGCCCACGCTGCCGCTGCTCATTCCCGGTGTGGGCGCCCAAGGTGGTGATGCGGCGGCCACGGTGCGCGCCGGCTGGCGCGGCAACACACAAAGCACGCAGGCGCCCATCGTGGTCAATTCTTCGCGCGCCATCATTTACGCGGACAGCGGCCCCGGCTTTGCAGCCGCTGCCCGCGCCGAGGCGCTCAAGACCCGCGCCCTGCTGCACGCCTGTCGCGTGCTGACAGACTGATTTTTTCTGTACTTTTCTAACTGAGGTCTGCCCCATGAAGCTCTACTACGCCCCGCGCGCGCCCAACCCCCGGCGGGTGCAAA
>CAMDHS010000086.1 GCA_945898115.1 Comamonas sp. lk | reverse complement strand
GGGCGGACGGGGCGTTCATGGGCGGTCTCCGGTGGGGTGAGTTCAACACAAGCGGGGCGGTGGAAAGCATAACGGCTTGCGGTCCCCGGGACTGAACTCCTTGGCATGCGGGGTTCTAAGGCATGTAATACACTAGGAAAATCTGTATGACAAGGAGTTGCCGTGCTCTCAGTTCGCCTTACCCCGCATATCGAAAAAAACCTCGACGCTTATTGCAAGCAAATGCAAATGACCAAGTCACAGGTGGTCCAAGAAGCTGTTGCGCAATGGCTCGGCAGGGCCACGAGCCAAAGACCCTCCGCGGCTGAATCGGACCTGTCTTTTTTGTCGCCCGATGACCCGATTCGCGCATTCATTGGCATCGCCAAAGACGGCATGAGCGCCGACGATCTGATGCGAATGACACGTGGCGAAGACTGGAACACACCATGATCTTGGTGGACACCAACGTCTTTGTGGACGTGATCCATAACGACCCCATCTGGCTCCACTGGTCATTGCGGGAACTGAGTACCGCCAAACAAAAAAACAAACTGATCACCAATTTTGTGGTTTACGCCGAGCTGCACACCCACGATACCGCAGGCCCCCACATTGATGCGTTCTTGCGCGAGCTAAAGGTTGATCTGCAAGACTTGACGCGCCCCGCCGCGCAGCTGGCCGCCACTGCATTTCGCAGCTATCGCCAGCGCGGCGGCAACAAAACCGGGGTACTGCCCGACTTCTTCATCGGCGCGCATGCGCAGGCAGAGGGTTTCACACTGCTGACCCGCGATGCGGGGCGTTACAAAACTTACTTTCCCAAGATCAAATTGATTTGCCCTTGAAGCTGGAGCCTGGCCGCTGGAACCTACATGGTCGCACCTCGGTTTGCCAGACTTTCAATTGATTTGCAAGGCTTTGGTGCCGCTGGCGCGCGTGGCGCACATACCGCCCAGGGACGCGTCTGCGCCGGGGCCAATGGGGAAAAATAGGCTGCTGCTTTTTGGCGCAACATTGAGCTGCTTGCGCGTCACGCCGGATTGCACGGTAACGGTCAGATCTTCTGGGTGAGTCGGCACGATCTGGTTCATGCGTTCCAAGTGAATGCTGATACCGCCTTGCACCGCCAGCAAATGGCCTTCCAGCGACGAGCCCACGCCAAACGGAATCACCGGCACCCGGTATTGGGCCGCGAGCGCCACGGCGGCGGCCACATCTGCGGTGGACTCGGCGAACACCACCGCTGCGGGCGGCGGCGCCACCAGGGCCGATTCGTCGCGCCCGTGCTGCTCGCGCACGGCCTGGCCGGTAGAGCAGCGGGCGCCGAAACGGGTTTGCAGCGCGTCAATCAGCGCTTGGGGCACTTCGCGCAGTGAGAGCTGGGGCATCAAACTGTGGGGGCTGGCGGGGGCGTTCATGGTGGGGCTTCCTCAATCGCGGTGTTCAGAGCGCGCAGCATAAGCCCAAAGCTGCCAATGACCGCCAACACCGCTGTTAGCGCAAGGGGCATATAAGATGCCAACGCGCCCCATTTCGCGCCTAACTTCACCAGAAAGCCACCACCATGACGATTTCCATGTATCAAGCCAGCGTGCCCCGCTTGGTCAACAGCCTCAACAACCTGATCAATATTCTGGACAAAGCACAAGCCCATGTGGACGCCAAAAAGATCGACCCCGCCGCGCTGATCGACTTTCGCCTTTACCCCGACATGCTGAGCTTTCGCCGCCAGGTGCAAATTGCCAGCGACACCGCCAAGGGCGTGATGGCGCGCCTGGCCAGCGTGGAAATGCCTGCCTATGAGGACAACGAGCGCACCTTTGAAGAGCTCAAGGCCCGCGTGGCCAAGACCGTGGCTTTTGTGCAAAGCTTCACGCCCGCGTAGATTGACGGCACCGAAGACAAAGACATCATCACCAAGCGCGGCGACAAGGAAACGCATTACAAGGGCATGCAGTTTTTGCTGGGCCACGCCATGCCCAACGTGTATTTCCATGTGACAACTGCTTTTGCCATCCTTCGCCACAATGGCGTAGAAATCGGCAAGCGCGACTTCTTGGGCAACCCTTAATCGCCCTGCGGGGGTGCCAGGCGCCCCCTTTGAAACCCAACGCTGGCAAAGACCGGCGCGGCCATCCCCCATAAAAACCGGAGACACGCACCATGTTCCCCACCGCTTTCCCCACCGCAATTGCTGGCAGCCTGCCCAAACCCGCCTGGCTGGCCGAAACCCAAAAACTCTGGCCGCAGTGGAAGGCCGAGGGCGCTGCCCTGATCGAAGCCAAGTCTGACGCCACCCTGCTTTGGGTCAAAACCCAGGAAGACCTGGGCCTGGACGTGATCGGCGACGGCGAACAGGCGCGCCAGCACTTTGTGCACGGCTTTTTGGAGCAGGTCGAAGGCATTGACTTTGAGAACAAAGTCACCATGGGCATTCGCAACAACCGCTACGACGCGCAGGTGCCGCAAGTCGTGGGGCCGCTCAAGCTCAAGGGCCGGGTACATGCCTTAGAGGCCCGCATTGCCCGCGCCCACACCAAGCGCACCCTCAAATTTACCCTGCCCGGCCCGATGACGATTGTGGACACCGTGGCCGACCGCTTTTACGGTGGCGGGACTGAGGGCAAGATCAAAATGGCCTTTGCCTTTGCCGAGCTGCTGAACCAAGAGGCACTGGCCTTGCAGGCCGATGGCGTGGACATCATCCAGTTTGACGAACCGGCTTTCAACGTCTACATGGAAGACGCTGCCGAATGGGGCGTACAGGCCCTGGAGCGCGCCGCCCAGGGGTTGACCTGCAAAACGGCAGTGCACATTTGCTACGGCTACGGCATTGCCGCCAATAGGGACTGGAAAAACACCCTGGGCCACGAGTGGCGCCAGTACGAAAAAGTGTTTCCGGCGCTGGCCAAAAGCAGCATTCAGCAAGTGAGCCTGGAATGCTTTCATTCGCACGTGCCCATGGACTTGATGGCTTTGCTCTCGGGCAAGGAAGTGATGGTCGGCGTGATTGACGTGGCCTCAGACGTGGTAGAAACCGCCGAAGAAGTGGCCGACACCATTGGCAAGGCGTTGCAGTTTGTGCCTAAGATGAAGCTCATTGCCTGCACCAACTGCGGCATGGCGCCCATGAACCGCGACATCGCCCTGCGCAAGCTCGAAGCCCTGGCCCAGGGTGCTGCCCTGGCCCGCTTGCGCTACGCCGGAGCCTGACCATGGGCACTGCAAAGTCGGTATTGGTGGTGGGCGCCGGTGACGCCACCGGCGGCGCCATTGCACGGCGCTTTGCCCGCGAGGGCCTGGTGGCCTGTGTGACGCGGCGCCAGCGCGACAAGCTCTTGCCTTTGGTGGCGCAAATCGAGGCCGAAGGCGGCCAGGCGCACGCCTTTGGCTCGGACGCCCGGGTCGAGGCCCAGGTGGTGGCACTGGTTGAAGGCATTGAGCGCGACATTGCGCCCATTGCGGTGGCGGTGTTCAACATCGGCGCCAACGTGCGGTTTTCTGTCACCGACACCACCGAGCGCGTCTACCGCAAGGTGTGGGAAATGGGGGCGCTATCGGGATTTTTGATGGGCCGCGAGGTGGCCAAAGCAATGCTCAAGCGCGGCCAGGGCACGATTATTTTTACCGGCGCCACCGCCAGCCTGCGGGGCGCGGCCGGCTTCTCGGCTTTTGCCGGGGCCAAGCACGCTCTGCGAGCGCTGGCGCAAAGCATGGCGCGCGAGCTCGGGCCCCAAGGTATCCACGTGGCGCACACGGTGATTGACGGCGCGATTGACACCCAGTTCATTGCCGAGAACTTTCCGGCGCGTTACGCCCTGAAAGACCAGGACGGCATTCTCAACCCCGACCACATTGCCGAGAGTTATTGGCAGCTGCATCGCCAACCCCGCAGCGCCTGGACGCACGAGCTTGACTTGCGTCCGTGGATGGAAAGCTGGTAAGTCCACCCCGGCACAACAAGGAGTTTTTATGCAAAAAACCGTCGAATTTTTCTTTGACTTTGGCAGCCCCACCACCTACTTGGCGCACACCCAGTTGGCCCAACTGGCCTTAGACACCGGCGCCAAAGTGGTCTACCGCCCCATGCTGCTGGGCGGCGTGTTCAAGGCCACGGGCAACGCCAGCCCGGTGACTGTGCCCGCCAAAGGCCGCTGGATGGGCCAGGACATGGCGCGTTTTGCGACGCGCTACAACGTGCCTTTTGCGCACAACCCGCACTTTCCCATCAACACGCTTACCCTTATGCGCGGCGCCGCTGGCCTGCAACTGCGCGCGTCACAAGACTTGATGCGCTACGTAGACGCGGTGTTTAACGCCATGTGGGTGCAACCGCGCAATATGGGCGCGCCCGAGGTGCTGGCCGAGGTGCTGGGGGCGGCAGGCTTTGGCGCCGAGCATTTCATGGCGCTGGTGGCCGACCCCGAGGTCAAGGCCGCGCTGGTGGCCACTACCGAAGAGGCAGTGGCGCGCGGTGCATTTGGTGCGCCCACTTTTTTTGTGGGTGAGACGATGTTTTTTGGCCAAGACCGGCTCGATTTCGTGCGCGAGGCGCTGGCTTAGACGCGCTTTGGGCCCACGGGCGGCCCTTTAATGCTCGCCCGCGTGCACCTCGATGCGGTTGCGACCCCGGCTTTTGGCCAGGTACAAGGCGGCGTCGGCACGGGCCACCAAGCTGTCGGAGCTTTCACCGACCGCCATCTGTGCTACTCCACCTGAGAGTGTGATGCGGCTGAGCTTGTCACCGCTTTTGCGGCGGGTGAGCGACATGCCCCCAATCGTGGTGCGCAGTGCATTGGCCAGTTTTAATGCGTCAGGCAAGGTGGTTTGAGGTAACAGAATGGCAAATTCCTCCCCCCCATAGCGGGCCGCCAGGTCGCCGCTGCGCACGCACTGGCTCAGGGTTCGACCTACCACGCGCAAGACATCGTCGCCCACCTGGTGGCCGTAAGTGTCGTTAAACACCTTGAAGTGGTCGATATCCATCATCACCATGCAATAGCCCAGGCCGTCGGTCTGCGCTTGCTGGGACATGCGTGCAATCTCCGTGTCAAAGGCTTTGCGGTTGGAAAGCGCGGTCAGGCTGTCGGTGAGCGACTGTTTGCGCACCGCCTCCAGATCGCGCTCGAGCGCTTGCATCACCAGGGACGACTGCGCCAGCGCGTCTTCGAGTTGCTGGTTGTGGGCCAGCATGTCGCTGGTGTTGTCTAGGACTGTGCGCAAGGTGTTGCGAATTTTTTCACTGTCGCCAGGCGTGCTGAAATGACTGGCGGCGGTTTGCAGGACCTCTTTGTACTGGTGGGTGGCCGTGCGCGCCGCATCGACCCGGCTGCTCACACCGGTGATGGTGGCCTGGATGCGCGCGCCAGTCTCACGCACGGTTTCGCTGTTTTTGGCCTCGCTCAGAAAACGCTGGTGCAGGCCTCCGCACAGCGTGTCGGTAATGGGCTGCTGGGTGGTGTACAAGGTATCGAGCGCCTGCACCACTTCCAGGTTCGTCTGGGCGTAATAGGCAAACCACAGTTCGTAGTTTTGCGGCACGGGTAAAAGCGCTTCTTGCTGCAAACGCGCCAAGGCCTGGTTGGCGTGCAGCGCGGACGGATTCTGAGAGCGGAAATACGCAGGCGAACGGGTCGGGTCTTCTGGGTGGCTCATCGCAGACTTGATCACATTAAAAAAAAGAGGCTTCGGGGGGCGTTAATTGGAGATTTTGCCGTGAGGATCTCATACAAATTCGAATTTACCAATTTATTTGGATAATTTTTGTCGAATTTAATAAAATTCAACTTATCACCGCGCTCATTGAGCCGAAAAACCGGCAAAAAGGGCGGGGCCAATCGGTCATTGCGCCCATGGATAATGCGATCCACCTACAAAAACGAAGAGGCTTTTGCCATGCACCGTGTCGCCATCAGCAGTACCGGCCTGTTTACGCCGCCGCAAACCATCACCAACGCCGAGCTGGTCGAGGCCTATAACCAGTTTGCGTCCTTGGAAAATACCCGCTACGCCGATGAGATCGCCGCAGGCAGCCGCACGGCCTTGACCGATTCCAGCGTGGAGTTCATCGAAAAAGCCTCGGGCATCCAGCACCGCTACGTGATGGACAAGGCCGGCGTGCTCGACCCCACCCGCATGCGTCCGCGCTTTGCGCCCCGAGCGGATTCTGAGATTTCCATGATGGCCGAAATTGGCGTGCACGCCGCCCAGGCCGCGCTGGACGCCGCTGGCAAAACCGCCGCCGATGTGGATGGTCTGATTTGCGCTGCGGCCAATATGCAGCGCCCCTACCCCGCCATGGGCGTGGAAATCCAGACCGCGTTGGGCATTCAGGGCTACGCTTTTGACATGAATGTGGCCTGTTCGTCGGCCACGTTTGCGCTGGAACTGGCCGTCAACGCGGTGCGCACCGGCCAGGCGCGGGCGATTTTGGTGGTCAACCCCGAAATCACCTCGGCGCACCTGGCCTGGAAAGACCGCGATTGCCACTTTATCTTTGGCGACGTTTGCACCGCAATTTTGGTGGAGCGGCTCGATCTGGCGCCCGCTGGCGCCTTCGAGATTTTGGGCACACGGCTTTTGAGCACGTTTTCCAACAACATCCGCAACAACCAGGGCTTTATGTCACGCGCCGAAGACCGCGACCCCGATGAGCGCGACCAGCTGTTTCGCCAAGAGGGCCGCAAAGTGTTCAAGGAAGTCTGCCCCATGGCGGCCGACCATATTGCGGGGCATCTGCAGTCGCTGGGCTACACCCCGGCCGATGTGCGGCGCTTTTGGCTGCACCAGGCCAATTTGTCAATGAACCAGTTCATCAGCCGCAGACTGCTGGGGCGCGACGCCACACGCGAGGAGGCGCCGGTTATCTTGGACGAGTTTGCCAATACGGCGTCTGCCGGCTCCATCATTGCGTTTCACCGCCACAAGGCCGACATTGAGGTCGGCCAGGTGGGTGTAATTTGCTCGTTTGGCGCGGGTTATTCGATTGGCAGCGTGGTGGTCAAAAAGCTCTGAACCAGGGCTTTTTGCCAAGCTTTGTGCCGCAGCCACGATGCTGCGGCGAATACGCTTAGAGCCCAGGCGCCTTTTAGGCCAGCGCGCGCTTAAGGCGGATTTCTTCGATCTTGACGCCGCCAATAGACACCGTCTTGGCACTGGGCATCTCGCGTTTGAAGCCGGCGTTGGTAAAAAACTGCATGGCGCGCTCATTGGCCAGGGGCAGCCAGATGCTGACATCGGTGCAGCCTTCCTCAATCAGGCCCTCGCGCGCCGCGTCCCACAAGGACAGGCCCACGCCCAGGCCCACAAAATCGGCTTCCACATAAATCGACCAGATCTCGCCCATGGTTTGTTTGGTGCCTTCGTCGCGGCTGCGGTCAAAGCCGACAAAACCCACGATGCGTTCGCCTAGCAAGGCCACGTGCACTTGCGGCTCGGCGTATTCAATGGCTTCGCGCCAATAGGCCTGGCGCTTGTCCAGCGCCATGACGGGGACGGTCACGTCGCCCAGAAGGCCGCGATAGGCGTCCTGGACGGTGGCGTTGTGGAGTTCGGCAATGGCGCGCGCGTCGCGCAAAACGGCGGGGCGCACCGGGAAAACTGAAGTACTGGACATGAATAGGGGCAAGAAACCAAGAGTTGCGAAAAATGCGAAGGGCGATTGTCGCAGCATCGCCCCGACAGCTCTGGCCCGCCTGCCAGACGGTGCGGGGGCCGCAGGCGCGGGACAAGCGCAATGCGCCTGCCCATGTCTAGGGTGATTCCCCCTTGCGCCTACACCTGCGCACGGCCCAGAATGCTGGAACCCTTGAAGGAGAAAAACAGCATGGCCCACCAGCACATCACCGCAGACCCCGCCAACTTTCCGGTGCAGCGCCTGTGCCATTGGGCGCAGACCACGCCAGACAAGAGTTACCTCACCCAGCCGCTGGGTCAGGGCGCGGTCCAAGACATCTCTTGGGCGCAAGCCGCCGACCAGGTGCGCCGCATGGCCGCGTGGATGCAGACCCAGAACTGGCCTGCGGGCAGCCGCGTGGCCATTTTGGGCAAAAACAGCGCGCACTGGGTGCTGGCCGATCTGGCCATTCTGATGGCCGGTCACGTGTCGGTGCCGATTTACCCTACCTTCAACGGCGAGGCGTTAGCCTACATCTTGGAGCACAGCGAGGCCCGTGCCTGCTTTGTGGGCAAGATGGACGACAGCAGCAGCCTGCGCAGCGTGCCCGCCCATGTGGCACTCGTCGCCATGCCACTGTCGCCCGCAGGCGTGGCCGGGCAGCACTGGGACGAACTGCTGCGCCAGCACGCACCCCTGAGCGGCATACCGCACACCGAAGCCGACGCGGTATGCACCATCATTTACACCTCGGGCACCACTGGTAAACCCAAGGGCGTGGTGCAAACCTTTGGCGCTATCGCCTGGGGCCTAGACAGCGCCACGCGGCGCATTCCCATCAACGCCAGCGACCGCTTTATTTCTTACCTGCCGCTGGCGCATGTGGCCGAGCGCATGCTGGTGGAGCAGGCCTCGATGCGTTTTGGCGGCCATGTGTTTTTTGCCGAAAGCCTGGACACCTTTTTGGCCGATTTGCAGCGGGCGCGCCCCACCATCTTTTTCTCGGTGCCGCGCCTGTGGGTCAAGTTTCGCCAGGGCGTGCTTGAGAAGATGCCCGAGCGTCGGCTCAAGCTCCTGCTGTCGATTCCGCTCTTGGGCGGCTTGGTGCGGCGCAAGATCCTTTCCGGACTGGGCTTGGACCAATGCAAGCTCGCCGCCGGGGGCGCCGCACCCATGCCGGCCGACGTGCTGGCCTTTTTTCGGGGCCTGGGGCTGGATTTGATCGAGGTCTACGGCATGACGGAGAACTGCGGCGTCTCGCATTCCACTCTGCCCGGGGACATGGGCGTGGGTTCGGTGGGCTTGCCCTATGAGGGCGTGGAAAGCCGCATTGATTCTGAAACCGGAGAAATACAAATGCGCTGCCCGGCGCTGATGCAGGGTTACTTCAAAAGCCCCGACCAAACCGCGCAAACCATGACCGCCGACGGCTGGTTGCGCACTGGCGACAAAGGCCGCTGCAACGCGCAAGGCCAGCTCACCATCACCGGGCGCGTGAAGGACATTTTCAAAACCAGCAAGGGCAAGTACGTGGCGCCCGCGCCCATTGAGGACTTACTCATCACCCACCCCGACATCGAAGCCTGCGCAGTGACTGGTGCGAACATGGTGCAACCGCTGGCCGTGGTGATGCTTTCGCAAGAAGCCGCCCAGCGCAGCCAAGACGCAGCTGCCAGACTGGCAATGACGCACTCGCTGGAGCAGCACCTGCGCAGCGTCAACGACCGGCTGGATCACCATGAGCGCCTGGACTGCCTGGCCGTGGTCACCGAACTCTGGACGCCGGAAAACGGCTTTGTCACCCCGACCTTCAAGGTCAAGCGCGACCGGATTGACGCCGCCTATGGCGAGCAGTTTGAGGCCTGGGTGCAAAGTGCCATGCCGGTAGTCTGGGTTCGCCACTGACGCTGGCCTAAGCGGCCGTCCGCCTTGAACAGCCCCTGACGGCACTGGGCAAATATTGTGAAAGCCAAGGCAGCGGCGGCCAAGGGTTAAAGTCGGTCGCATGCGAAGTGCGACGGTTTTATGTTTTGGGCGCGTCCGGCGCCAGTGGTCAAAGTTGCTGGTTCAGGGAATAGCGCTGGCGCTTTGCGCGGTGGCCCTCAATAGTCAGGCAGCGGTATTTGAAGACTCCATGGCCCAGCGCACGCTGGCCTGCACCGGCTGCCACGGCCCGCAGGGAAAGTCCGGGCCCGATGGCTATTACCCAAGGCTGGCAGGCAAACCGGCGGGTTATTTGTACAAGCAGCTGCGCAATATTCAGGACGGCCGGCGCCATTACGCGCTGATGGAGGGCCTGCTGGCGCCGCTGAGCGACGCCTATTTGCGCGAGATGGCCAACTATTTCGCGGCGCTCGACATTCCCTACCCGCCTCCCAGCGCCCAAAGCACCAACCCCACCCTGCTGGCGCGCGGCCAAACACTGGCGCGCAAGGGCGACGCGGCGCTGCAAATACCAGCCTGCGTGCAATGCCACGGCACAGCGCTGACCGGCGTGCAGCCCAATACACCCGGCCTGCTGGGCCTGCCGCGTGACTACCTGAACGCCCAGCTGGGCGGCTGGCAAACCGGGCAGCGCAAGGCGCACGCGCCCGACTGCATGGCAGCAATAGCCCGGCGCCTGAGCGACGCCGATGTACACGCGGTAAGCAGTTGGCTGGCCAGCCAGACCGTGCCGCAAAACGCCCACCCGGCGAAAAGCAAACCCGCGCTGGCGGCGGGTGCTGCAGCCATTGACTGCGGCAGCGCGCCATGATTAATACGGACAAAACCTTGCTTAGCGCAGCTGCGCAAGCACCACTGGCGCGCGACCACTCCGCAGCGCTTTTGGGTGCGCAACCCCCGAAAAGCGCTTGGGCGCGCCGGGGGCTTTGGGCCACCGTTGCGCTGCTGCTGGCCGCTCTGCTGTGGGTGTTTTGGGCAGCAGACGCGCTGCACGAACGCGCCGATGCCAGCTACCGCGCTACGTCGGGCGCCACCTCAGGCATTGCGCCAAGCGCTTCTAGCGCAGCGACAAACCCGTCCGCACTCGCCGCCGAAGGCGAATACCT
>CAMDHS010000085.1 GCA_945898115.1 Comamonas sp. lk | reverse complement strand
TCACCACCAACAACCTGGGCACCGGCACGGGCGGTGCCACGACCAACAACATTGGCAACACCCAGCCAGGCAGCTCGGTCAATATGGCCGGCGGCAACAGCACCATGACGCTGAACAACTCGGGCCTGACGCTGGCCCAGCCCGGCAGCGGTGCGCCCGTCAAGATCATGGGCCTGGCCGAAGGCACCAACCCGACCGACGCGGTCAACCGCGCCCAGCTCAACCGCGCTTACTCCGGCATTGCCGGTGTGGCGGCCATGGGGCAAATTCCCCAGCCAGCGGGCAACGACCAGTTTTCCTTGGGGGTGGGCATGGGCGGCTACATGGGCGAATCGGCCATGGCACTGGGCATGAAGTTCCGCACCAAACAAAACAGCAGCCTGTCTTTCAGCTTTACCACCGACAGCCAAAGCCGCTCGGTAGTGGCAGCCGGCGCCGGCTGGAGTTTTTAAGCCAAGCCCTTGACCCACACCAAGCCGTGAAACCCAGGTTTCACGGCTTTTTATTGCGTTTGACCCCCGGGGCTGCAGCAAGCCAAGCCGCGAATGAAGGCTTTTGTAAGTGCCGAGCACCCTGCTTTTTATTTAATTCTTTTTGATTTCACTGTTGAGGATAAACATGAACACCACCTACTTTCCTGCCGCACGTCTGAGCACCTGCGCCGCCGCCGTCCTAATGCTGCTGGCACAAGCCGCTGCCGCTGACGCTATTTCTGGTGTTGCTTCGATTGGCGACAACGTAAGCAGCACAAGTTTCAACATCGGCGTCGTCAACGCCAGCTCCCTTATCACGCTGCAGCCCAACGCGACCAACAGCGCAGCCAGCGGCTACGCCGTAACTTTTGCCGGCGACGTTTTCGTGGTGAACCAGGGCAGTACCAGCTTGGTAGTGGGGAGCAACCGCGCCCGGGTGGCAGGAACGCTTAATGCGGATGGCGGCCGATTCAACTTCAACCTGAGCCCCAACGCCACGGCCAGCACACCGCAGTACGCCAGCAGCAACCATGACATCAAAAACGGCAGCGCCACCGGCAAAGTGTCGACCAATAGGTTGGTGCTGTCCGGCGGCGAGAGCTTTGGCATCACGCTGGGCGCCAGCCTGCGCGACGGTGCCAAGTTCAGCATCATTGGGTCCGACCACGTGATTACCGGTGACGGCTTCCAGTACAGCGCCAGTGAAAACGGCAACGGCCAAGTCAGCGACAACAGCTTCGTGATCGACTCTGGCATCGCGGTCGATACCGGCAACCAAAGCATTAACGTGGTCTATACCGCCTCGCGCGCTAGCGGCCAATACATCAGCAAGTCCGCCACCGAAGGCCATTTTTCCAACCCCGCCGCCCTGGCGCTGGGCACGATTGCCCGTGAGGGCCGCCAGTTGGGCGACCTGGTCACCGCCATCAACCTGCTTGACATTGACGGCAATGGCTTTGGCAACAACGAAGTGAATCTGGCGGTGCAGGTCAAGCGCCTGGCACCTATTGCCAACAACGCCTACGTGCAAAGCGCCCTGGCGTCTTCAGACCGCATGTTGTCAGAAGTGGACGACCGCCTGTCCAACCTGCGCGGCGACATTCCCACCATGAACGCAGTACAAAACCAGACCGGTTGGGCCAATGTGTATACCAACAGCGGCAAGCAAACCGGCTTTGACAACTACGACGGCTTCAAAGTGTCTACCACCGGCGTGGGCTTTGGCTTTGACCGCTCCACCGAAAACGGCTGGATCGGCACGGCGCTTAGCGCAAGCACCAGCAAGATCGACCAGCTCGACTTCCGTCTGGGCGACCAGGCCACGCTGAGCCACCAGCAAGGCAGCATTTTTGGTGCACGCGAGTGGGGTGCCGCTTACTTTGACGGCACTTTCTCCATGGGCCGCTATGAGCTGACTGGCACCCGCACCACCGCCGTGGGACGCACGGCCAGCGCCCTGTACAACATGTACTCGATGGACCTGAAGTCCACCGTGGGTTATCGCATCAAGCTGCAAGACGGCAAAACCGTTATCAGCCCCATGCTGGGGCTTGAAACCACGCAACTCGAGCAGCCGCGCTACACCGAAACCGGGGCTGGCGACCTGGGCCTGACGGTGGACGCGCAGTCTTACCAGCGCCTGCGCTCGACCATTGGCGTGCGCTTTAACACCGAGAGCCGCATCGGCAACACGCCGACCTACACCTCGGTCTACGTGGCCTACAACCGCGACTCTGGCTTGGACAACATGGATGTACGCGCCAGCTACTCCGGCACCACTGACGCCCAGTACACCGGATTCACCACCACTGCGGCCGCCTTGGCGCGCAATATGTTTGAACTCGGCGCGGGCACCACGCTGGCCCTGTCCAAAGAAAACAGCCTGCAGCTGCGCTACGACCTGCAGCACCGCCAGTCCTACAACGCCCAAGGCGTGCAGGCCAAGGGCGTCTGGAAATTCTGACCGCCCGATTGCCCGCCCAACCCTATTCAAACCGAGATAACGCGATGCGCCTGACATACACCCACTTCCACCGCTTCACTGCTGCGTTCACGCTCAGCGCCCTTGCCCTGGCTTGCACTTCGGCGCTGTCCCAGACTACGCCATCAGCGGCCCAAGTTCAACAAGGCGACATCTTGCTGCGCCAAGCACAAGAACGTCTGAAATTTGAGCAAGAGCGTGCGCAACGCCTGCAGGCGCCCTCGGGCGTGGACCTGAAATCGGTCATGCCCCGGGTAGACGCGAGCCAGGCCAAGGGCGCTTGCCACAACGTCGCCAGCATTGACATCGTGGGCGCCAACTTGCTCGACGCCGACGACAAGAGCGCACTGGTGCGCGGTTTGCTGGGGCGCTGCATGGGCGCGCCCGACATTGAAAAGCTCATGGGTGCGGTCACCCGCCACTACATTGAGCGCGGCTTTATCACCACGCGCGCTTACTTGCCCGCGCAAGACCTGAGCAGCGGCAAGTTGCAATTGCTGGTGGTCGAAGGCCGCATTGAGAGCATGCGCGTGGAAGGCGACCCGGAAAAGCGCATCAACCTGGGCCTGGCTGTGCCTGCGCGCGCTGGCGACTTGCTCAATATGCGCGACCTGGAACAAGCCGTGGACCAGATCAACGCCGTGAGCGCCAACAAGGTCAAGCTCGATCTGGTGCCAGGTACCAAGCCCGGCCAGACGGCTGTGGTGTTTCGCAACAAGGCGGGCAACGTTGCCACCTTTGAAGGTTCGGCCGACAACCAGGGCAGCGAAGCCACCGGCAAAAACGGCGTCTCCGGCACCCTGACCTTGGGCGGCGTGCTGGGTCTGAACGAAAACCTGGCCTTGACGTACCACACCGCCTCGCCCAGCACCGGGCAGGCGGGCAACGACGGCGTCTCGCTGGGCCTGACCGTGCCCAATGGCTTTGGCGCCTATGGCGTCTCGACCTCGGTGTCGAACTACAGCACCGGCCTGACCACGCCCGGCGGACGCGCCATGGTCGCCTTTGGTAAGTCCACCAGCTGGAGCCTGACGGCCGAGCGCGTGGTTGCACGTGACCAAGATAGCCGCCACGCCATGGTGGCCACGCTCAACAGCGTAGACAGCAAGAACTACATCGACATGGGCACCATGGGCACGATTTACGTCAACCCCACCAGTCGTCGTGCCACGACTATCGCTGCTGGTCTAAAGAGCACCATGCTGGTGGCGGGCGGCAACTTCAGCCTGCGCCCCGAGCTGGCGCTGGGCCTCAATGAAATGGGCAATTTGCCCGCTGGCGTGAATGCCGACAGCAACGGCCCGCAGGCTGAGTTCACCAAAGCCACCGTCGACGTCAGCTTCGAGAAGCGATTCGACATATCAAAGCAAGACTGGAGCTGGAACAGCACCTTCAGAGGCCAGTACAGCGCTGACCAGTTGTTGAGTTCGCAACAACTGCTCATTGGCGGCATTGGGTCCATTCGCGGTTTTGTCACCAACTCGCTCAGCGGCGACTCGGGCTATTACTGGCGCAATGAGCTGGGCCTGAACAACAAAGTCAGCCTGGGCGACACCCGCTTCACCACCAAGGCCTATATCGGGTACGACATGGGCTCGGTGAGCAACAACGCCGCCGGCGCAGCAAACGGCAGCCAGATGTCTGGCGTGGTGCTGGGCTTGAACGCCCAGTTCAAAGCCGCCAGCATTGAGCTGTCCCGCACCCGCGCTGACAAGACGCCGCTTGGTATGACTCCTGAAGAAGCCCAAACCTGGCTGCGCATTTCGTTTTCGCTCTGAGACTTAGACCATGAATCACATTTACCGCATCGTTAAAAACAAGAAAACCGGCTTATGGGTGGTCGCCTGCGAAATTGCGCGCTCACATTCGGGTGGCGCAGCATCTGCTTTGGTCGTGGGCGCGTTGGGCCTGGCAGGCATGGCGCAGTTGGCCATGGCGGCTGACCCCAGCGCCATTCCCATCACCAGCTCCAAAGCCACCGTTGCGATCGCGCCCAACAACACCGCTACGACGGTGGTCAACATCCAGGCGCCCACGGCGGCCGGCCTGTCGCACAACCAGTACAGCAAGTTCAATGTCACCAAGGGTGGCCTGATCCTGAACAATGCCGACGGCCTGAACAACCTGACGGTCGAGACCAAGCTGGCCGGCCAGATTTTGGCTAACCAGAACCTGACACACTCGGCGCTGGTGATTTTGAACGAGGTGATGACCAACAACGCCTCCATCCTCAACGGCTTTATTGAAGTCGCAGGCACCAAAGCCGACGTGCTGGTGGCCAACTACAACGGCATCACCTGTGCCACCTGCGGCTTTATCAACACCGGGCGCGCCACCCTGACCACCGGCTTGCCGGTGGTGACCAACGGCGCCCTCACTGGCCTGAACGTCACCCAAGGCACCATCACCATCAATGGCAGCGGCCTCAATGCCGGCGGCACCGATCTGATGGACCTGCTGGCCCGCAAAGTAACGATTGACGGCCCGATCAACGCCCCGGCCCTGGAAATCCACACCGGCGCGGCCCAGTGGAACTACGCCAGCGACACCAAGACCCTGCAGGCAGGCACCGACAGCACGCCCGACTACGCGATTGACGCATCCGCCCTGGGCGGCATGTACGCCAACACTATTAAGCTCATTGCCAGCGAGGCCGGTGTCGGCGTGCGCATGCTGGGCGAAGTGGCCGCCGCCAGCGGCGACTTCACGCTGGACGCGGCGGGCAAGATTGCCATCAAGGGCAAGATGTCCGCAAGCCGGGACCTGGGCATAAGCACCACGGTTACCGGTGCTGACGCACTGACCATCGTCAACAGCCCCATCAGCGCTGGCCGGGACCTGCGCCTGAGCAGCGCTGCAGGCGCCACCCGCATTGAAGGCGGCCAGCTGTACGCCGACCGCAACCTGAGCGTGACCGCTGCCAGCCTGACCGACACCGCCACGGTGGACCCCCAGGTCAGCAACAACCAGCGCACTGCCATGAACGACCTGTCCGTCACCGTGACCGGCGCAACCGCGCTGGGTAAAACCACTTGGCGCGCCACCGGCAACCTGGCGCTGGATTCCGGCACCCTGAGTACCGGGACCGACACGCAGCTGGCCTCCAGCGCGCTCATGAATCTTACAACCCACGGCGCCATGAACCTGGGCCAAGCGCAAGTGCAGTCCAACGGAAATATGGCGCTGAACGCGGGTACCGGAACCATCACCATCGCAGCCGATGGCGGCCAGGGCGTGACATCGAGCGCAGGCACCGTCAGTGTCATTGCCGAAAGGCTGAACAACGCAGGTACGGTGCAATCCGCCATCGGCGCAAGCTATGACGTGACCACGGTCAACAACACCGGTACCTTGGCCAACAGCGCCAACAACTTGCGCATCACCGGCACCACGCTGTCCAATGACAGCAAGATTTCGTCCGAGACAGGCACCCTAGCCCTGAGCGGCAACGTCAATCTCGGCGCTGATGGCGTGGTGCAAACCACGCGTGGCTTGAGCCTGAACGCTGGTTCGCTGACCTTTGGCGCACCCACAGCGCGCATTTTGGCCGCCACCAGCACTACCCGCGCCACAGATGCGCTTAACGTGACCGTGGGCAGCGACTTCACCAATACCGCCATGCTGTATTCGGGCAAAGAACTGAGTCTGATTGCGCCTTCGATTACCAATGCAGCCACCGGCGGTATCGCCGCAGGCGGCAACATGGCACTGACAGCCACGGCCACCGACATCATCAACTACGGCGCCATGTATGCCGGTGGCAATATTGACGCCACGGCCACCGCCACACCCACGAGCGGAATCTACAACTACGTGACATTGGGCGCGCTGGCGCAAGACGCGCTGCTAGGCGTGGACCAGACCAACCGGTCCTGGTACTCTTATAAGCAAGTACTGCTGAGCCAAAGCTCGCTTGACGCGGGCGGCAGCATCAGCCTGACGGCTGGCAAAATCGTTAACAGCAGCAGCATCAACGCCGGGGGCAACCTGACCCTGTCGGCGGCCACGATCTGGAATCAGGTGCAAGGCGGCGATTCGCGTGCCTTCACGCCAAAGCTGGACTACACCCCGGTCATGCAAGACCTGGGCTACTACAGCTTTCCCAACAAATACCAACGCGACTACTACAGCACCACCTGGCACATCAACCAGTACTTCGAGCTCGGAATGCCAGCGCTTAAGCCCCAGCTCAATGCCGGCTCCACCTTGACACTGCAAAATTTTGCCGACGGCAAAAACCTCGGCGGCAGCCTGCAAGCCCCCACCATCGTAGTGAGCGGCTTGGCGGGCGCCAGCTTCACCAACGACGACTTGTCTCTGGTGCTGCGCTCTTACCGCAAAGAGTGGCATCGCAATATCGACTTCAAATTGCTCGGGCCTATGGAAAGCAGCAGCGACATCCAGTCAGAGCCTGCAGACAGCAGCATTGAGCCCAGCACCAGCACCGTCAGCACTTTCGGTGCGAGCCTGAAGGCCAACACCCTGAACGTGACCGTTGCTAATCTAACGAACAACAGCTCGCCGTTCGCACCCGTAAGCACCGCTATTGGCGCACCCGGCACCACGCCCAACGACCAAGTGAGCGGCGGACGCATTGCCACCGCAGCCATTCCAGGCCTGAGCCTGACGCTACCCCGCAATCCGAACGGCTACTTTGTCACCAACCGCAGCCCCACGGCCAAGTTCCTGGTGGAAAGCAACCCCATGTTCCAGGCCGGTGGCTCCACCGTGGGCTCGGATTACCTGGCCAAGAAGCTGGGCATGAACCCTGACACCACGCAAAAGCGCCTGGGTGATGCCAGCTACGAGGCCTACCTGGTGCAGCAGCAACTGGTAGCCCAAACTGGCTCAGGCCTGCTCGCGGGCCAGCAAGACCTGGCTGGCCAGATCCAAAGCATGATGGACGGTGCCGCCACCCAGGCTGCAAGCCTGGGCCTGGTCTACGGACAGGCACCCACGGCGGACCAACTGGCAAACCTGACTGAGAACATCATCTGGATGGTAGAGGTCGAGGTGGACGGCCAAAAAGTACTGGCCCCGGTGGTTTACCTCGCAGCAGCAACCCTGGCCTCGCTGGAAAGCGGCGCGGTCATCGCCGCCGACAAGACCACGATTGACGTGACCACCATGGCCAACGCTGGCGGCACCATTGTGGGCGGCGATTCGCTGGCCATTACGGCCAAGGGCGACATCACCAACCTCTCGGGCAGCATCAAAGGCGGCGATGTGAGTCTGAAGTCGACCGAAGGCAGTATCAAAAATGAAACCCTGGCCCAGGGCACCGGCGCGGGCGGTGACGTTGGCACCACGGTGGGCAAGATTGCAGGCATTCAGGCGACGGGCAACCTGGCGTTGGACGCTGCCAAGGACATTACCAACATCGGCGCGCAAATGGGCGCAGGTGACAACGCCTCACTCAAAGCCGGCGACAACATCGTGTTTGACACCGTCAAGGACAAAAATACCACCACCACTGCGGGCGTCATAAGCCAGGGCGGCAACAAGGGCTTTGAGTCGTCCACCACCACCACCGTCAACCAGGTCAAGTCTGGGTTGACCGTGGGCGGCAATCTGGACGCCAAGGCCGGCAAGGACATTACCCTGGCCGGCACCGATGCCAACGTCGGCGGCAACGCCAAGATTGACGCCGGTGGCAACCTCAACATCGTGGCACGCGAGAACACAGTTTCTACCCAAACCGAATCGTCCATCTCGGGCGTGGGCGTGGGCGGCGGCGTCTATGGCACCACCAAGACCAACACCGACGCTTTTTCCAGCCGCAATGTGGGCAGCACGCTCAACATCGGCGGAAGTGCCGACCTCAAGGCGGGTGAAACGCTCACGGTACAAGGCTCCAAACTCAACGTCGCTGGCGACACCGCGATTGAGGCCACCGACATTAAGGTACTGGCGGGCAAGGATGTGGACCGCGTCACGAGCAAAACCGTTACCACCAGCTTCCTACAGATCGAAAACGTGGGCGCACCGCCCGAATCCTCGAGCAGCTCCAGTGCGGGCGGCAGCTCCAGCAGCGGCGCGGGCGCAAGCGCCGGTGCGGGCAACGGCAGCGCCGGCGCGTCTGCCAGCGCCTCTGCCGAGGCTTCAGGCGCGGCCGCTGCCGGGGCCGGTTACACCGCTTCGGCTGGCGTAACCCTTGCCAAAACAGTGGAGACGGTTTCGTCATCACTGTCGCAACGCAGCGTGGGCTCTGAGCTCAACCTCGGTGGCAATGTGACCATCAAGGCCAAGAACGACGTGACGCTGCAGGGGTCAGACCTTAACGCTGCAGGGAACCTGGACCTGCAGGCCAAGAACGTGAGCCTGCTGGCCGCCCAAAACATTGAGCAAAGCAGCTCTAGCACCACCACCACGCGCCTGGGCCTGTACGCCAGCACCGACAACCAAGCCGGCGCCCAAGCCAGCGGCGAATCCAGCGCGCAAGCCGGCGCTGGCGTCGCGGCCAACAGCAAGGGGCAGACCAACAGCGTGGGCGTGCAAGCGGGCGCCAGTGCCGCCGCGTCTGCCCAAGCGTCAGCGGAGGCCTCGTCCAAGAACACCGTGGACGTGCTGCGCATTGACAAGCAAGACACCGAGTCCCTGCAGATTACCAACACGGGTTCGAGCATCAAAGCTGGGGGCAACCTCAAACTCGATGTGGCCAACAAGCTGCTGCTGCAAGGCTCCACGGTGGAAGCCACTGGCGACGTGGACCTCACAGCCAAGGACATGGCCTTTGAAGCGGTGCAAGACACCAGCTACAGCAAGGAAAGTAACAGCACCATGACCATGGGCGTCTACCTCGACGCTGGGGCAGGTGCCGAGGCCAAGGGCCAGGCCAATTCCCAAGCAGGCGCAGGTGCGAGCGCGAGCAACGCCGGCGTGGCGGCCAATGCCCAAGCCAACGCATCGGCCTCGGCTGGCGCCAGCGGCAACGCAGAGGCCGGCGCCAAAGCGGGCGCCGGTGTGCAGTTCAAGACCAAGTCCAACACGCAAGAAGATGGTTCGAGCACCGCCTTGGTGTCGTCCATCAAGTCCGGTTCGGGCAGCGTGTCGCGCACCGCCACCGGTTCGATCAAGGACGTGGGCACCAACATCGAGGCGGCCACCGATTTCAGCCAGTCGGCAACCACGATCGAAATGCTGGCCGCCCAGAACAGCCAGTTTTCCAAGACTACCTCTGAGGTAAACATAGCCCGCATAGGCGTGTACGCCGAGGCGGATGCGGGAGTCGAAGGCAAGGCAAGCGCTGGCGCTGAAGCCACTGCTTCCGGCGGCACCACCGCCGCCAAGAGTGAGGCAAAAGCGACGGCCAGTGCCTCGGGCAAGGCCGAAGCCGGCGCGCGCGTGGGCGTGGAAATGAGCTTTGACCGCGCCACCAGCACGGATACCAGCACCGCAAGCCAGGCCGTAGTGTCCAACATCAAGGTGGGCGGCAACATCAACAGCGCGTCTAGCGGAAAAACCACCCTGCAAGGCACCAACCTAGAAGCCGGTGGGGCGGTCAACCTGTCAGCCAGTGAGCTCGAAGTGCTGGCAGCGCGTGACACTGCGTCGCAAAGTTCGACCACCGATACGGTCAACGCATCGATGCAGGTGTATGTGGGCGTAGGCGCCGAGGCGAAAGGCAAGGCCAGTGCCTCAACTGGTGACGACGAAAACACCGCCAGTGCCGAGGCCGAAGCAGGCATCCAGGTGGGCGCCAAGATCTCTGCCGGCTACACCAAAGACGAGACCAAGGACGAAGCCACCCGTGCCGTTGCCGCCAACATCTCAGGCAGCAAAATCACCATCAACACGACTGGCAAAACTTCACTCGAAGGCACCAAGCTGAATGCCGGCGATGGCGGTATTGACATTGCCGCCAAGAGCCTGGACTTCAAGGCAGCGACTGATACTTTTGCTAGCAGCACCAGCAGCGTGAGCTTCCAGGCTGATCTGGCGGCCAAGGTGACCATTGGCTCAATGGATGCTGAGGCCGAAGGTGACGTATCTGTCGGCGTGAGCGGCTCCCAGTCATCGGGCACCAACGCTGTGGTCGGCAGCCTGAACTCGGCTGGCGGCCTGAACATCCGCACACAAGACGACTTGCGCCTGCAAGGCACGCAAATCAACGCCAGCGGCGACACCAATATCTCGGCAGGTGGCAGCGTGACGGTGGATGCCGCCAAGAACACCTTCCAGGCCAGCGCCAGCAGCGTGGATGTGAGCTTGAGCTTTAACACCGGCGACAAAAACTTCAACGCCGGCGTGGGCGTGGGCAGCAGCAGCGAAAGCTCCAGCCAGGCGGTGGTGTCCAACATCAACACCGGCGGCTCACTCAACATCTCAGCGGGCAAGAACGCCACCTTTGAGGGTGCCAACGTGGCCGCTGG
>CAMDHS010000084.1 GCA_945898115.1 Comamonas sp. lk | reverse complement strand
CTGTGGGTGGCGGCTACCGACTATTCTGGCGACCTGAACATTGACGCCAAAATTCTGGCCCGCGTGGTGGACACCTACCGCCGCGTGCGCAATACGCTCAAGTTCTTGCTGGCCAATGTGAGCGACTTTGACCCGGCGGTTCACACCGTGCCCGCAGACCAGTTGCTGGAGATTGACCGCTACGCACTGGCCCGCACGGCGCAACTGCAAGCCGACATCCTGGCGCACTTTGCCGACTACGAGTTCCACCCGGTGGTGTCCAAACTGCAGATTTTCTGCTCCGAAGACCTGGGCGCGTTTTACCTGGACGTGCTCAAAGACCGGCTCTACACCACGGCGCCCGAATCGCTGGCGCGCCGCTCGGCGCAAACCGCGTTGTGGCAAATCACCCAAGCCATGCTGCGCTGGATGGCGCCTTTCCTGAGCTTTACCGCCGAAGAAGCCTGGGCCACGCTGGGCGAGGCTGGTAAAACGCCAAGCGCCACGCGCGAGTCCATCTTTATGGACGGCTATATGGCCTTGCCAGTCGCCGACCAGGCCCTGCTAGCCAAGTGGGCGCGCATCCGCGAAATCCGCGAGGCGGTGAACAAGGACATCGAGGTGCTGCGCGCTGCCGGCAACGTGGGCGCGTCGCTGCAAGCCGAGGTTGACCTCACGCTAGAGCCCGCCGACTTTGCGCTGCTGCAAAGCCTGGGCGCAGACCTGAAGTTTGTGTTCATTACTTCAGCCTTCACGCTGGTGCAGGGCGACGCCATGGCAATCACCGCTGCTGCGACCACCGCCACCAAGTGCGAGCGCTGCTGGCATTACACGGACGACGTGGGCGCAGACGCCGCCCACCCCGGCATTTGTGGCCGCTGCGTTAGCAATCTGTTTGGCGCCGGCGAAAGCCGGACGGTGGCCTGATGGCGCGGCGCGGTCAGGCCGCTGGCTTGGGGCTGGTGCACTGGCTGGGGCTGGCGCTGGTGCTGGTGATTGCCGACCAGTTCACCAAGGTTTTGGTGCTGGGCAGTTTTCAGCTAGGCGACAGCCGGGTGGTGACCAGCTTTTTTAATCTGGTGCGGGTGCACAACGCGGGAGCGGCGTTTAGCTTTCTGGCCGACGCCTCGGGCTGGCAGCGCTGGTTTTTTACCGGTCTGGGCGTGGCGGCGGCGGTGCTGATTGTCTGGATGCTCAAAAACCACGCCGGCCAACGCCTGTTTGGCTTTGCGCTGGCCTGCATTTTGGGCGGAGCCATTGGCAATGTGATTGACCGCGTGCTCTACGGCTACGTGGTCGATTTTTTAGATTTCCATTGGGCCAGCATGCACTTTCCGGCCTTCAATGTGGCCGACAGCGCCATATCTATTGGCGCGACCTGCCTCATTCTGGACGAACTGCTGCGCGTGCGCCGGGGCCGTTAGACCCCACCTGGGTGGCCCACACCGAAGCGCAGGCGACCCTGCGCCGAGAGGACCTTCAGTCCACAGTGGCGCCGGAATCCTTGACCAATTTACCCAATCGCACGGTTTCTTTCTTGATCAGCTCGCCAAACTGAGCTGATGTACCGCCGACCACCGGCGTGCCGATGGCTTCCCACTTCTTTTGGAAGTCGGGCTGCTGAAAAATCGCGTTCAACGTGCTGTTGAGCTTGTCCACAATAGGCTGCGGCGTGCCCGCGCGCACGGCAATGCCGTGCCAGGCGGTGAACTCAAAGCCTGGCACACCGGCCTCGGCCATGGTGGGCACGGTAGGAAGCGTCGGGCTGCGCTTGGCAGACGTCACTGCCAGGGGCGTGAGTTTGCCGGTCTGGATGTAGGACAAGGAACTGGCCATGATGTCAAACATCACCCCCACCTGGCCACCGAGCAAGTCATTGAGCGCCGGGCCCGCACCCCGGTAAGGAACGTGGGTCATTGTGGTGTCCATTTGGGCATTGAACAGTTCGCCAGCCAGATGCTGGGGCGTGCCGTTGCCCGCTGAGGCAAAGCTCAGATCTGCTTTTTGCACTTTGAGCAGGTTCATAAACTCCTTGAGGGTTTTGACGCCCACTTTGGGATTGACCTCAAGCACCAGCGGAAAAGACGAAATCTGCACCACGGGCACCAGATCGGTCAGTGGGTTAAACGGCATGCTCTTGTAGAGCGTGGAGTTCACGGCCATGGGGCCGCTGGCAGCCAGCAAAATGGTGTGACCGTCGGCCGGGGCCTGCTTGGCCACATCGGCGCTGCCGGTGTTGCCACCGGCGCCACCCTTGTTGTCAATGACGACCGGGACCCCCAGGCGGGTTTGCAATTCGGTTTGCAGCATGCGGGCCATCAAATCCGTGGGGCCGCCCGGTGGGTAAGGCACCACAAAGCGAATGGTTTTGCTGGGATAGGCGTCTTGCGCCAGGGCCTGAATCGGTGCAGCCCATGCCACACAGGCCAGAGCGATGCCAGAAAAAACCGCCAAGCGGCGGACTGTGGAACGTGGGCGCATGAAATATCCTAAAGATAAAAAAATTGAGTGTGGAAAGAAATGTTAACCCATTAGTGCGTTTTACTGCCAAATTGCGAACGAATTTCATTGGCACGCGCCAAAGGCCTGCCCAGGCTGAGCCCGGCCTGGGCAGCCTGGGCCACGAGGGCGGCGTTGTCAGGGGCGATGGCGCCAGTTTTGAGCTGTAAATTGTTCTCGAAACCCACGCGAACATGGCCGCCCAGCGCGGCGGCAGCGGTCACGCAGGCGTGCTCGGTGGCGCCAAACGCGCATACAGCCCAAGGCTCGGGGCCGCTGTGGGCGTAGACAAACGGCACCAGGTCCAGCGGATTGGATTGCTGCCCCGCCGTGTAGCGCCCCAGCACAAACAAGAGAAACCAGGGCGCATCTGGCACCACGCCGCTTTGGCGCAGGGCGCGCCAGCGCTGCAGGTCAGCCACGTCATAAATGATGACCTGCGTCATCACCTTTTCGCGGGCGAGCCAGCCAAAAAATGTGGTCAATCCCGCCTCGCCAATCTCGGGCTTGTCCAGTTCGCGTAAGCCGACCGACACCGCCTCGGGCCGCAGCGCCCGCACCATGGCAATCTGGGCCGGGGCCTGGTAGACCTTGGCGGCCTCGCTGGTCACCTGTACTACCAACTCTTGCCCCACGGCTTTTTCCAGGGCGGCCAATGCGGTGCGGTAGCCCTCCACGTCTAGGCTGTGGCGCCCTTGGGCGTCGCGGATATGCAGGTGCAGCATAGATGCACCGGCGTCGAGGCAGGCTTTGGCCGTGGCAGCCATGTGCTCCACCGTCAGGGGAAGCTGCGCATGGTCGCTGTGCTGCTTATAAGCGCCGTTGGGCGCGGCGGTGATGATGAGGGAGTCCATGGTCGTCCTGTTCGTCCTGTTCAATCGCTTGCAGCTGCAGCCTGGTGCGAAAGCCACTGCTTTGCAGCGTCGGATCGGTTCACGGGGGCCGGCAGGGTGTGGGTGCAAAACAAGCCGTCTTTGCGAACATGGTTGTCCGAAAAATAAGCCAGCGCCGCACTGTAACCGGCAGGCTCCATAGCCAAAACGCGCCGCGTTCGCCAATGCGACACATGGGGGTACTTCTTTAGGCGCTCAGACAGCACGCGCTCTGTACAACTCAGACCCCGGCCTGTGCCGCCGGGACGCAAAACCTGCCGCAAAAGCGTCAGGGCTTGGGCGTGACCCTGAACAGGCTTATGCGATCCAGCGGTTCGTTGCCCTTGGCCAGGTTCAGCTGGCGCGGCAAGGTGCCGGTTTTGTGGTCCACCCAGTCGCCATAGGCCAGCGCTTGCGTGGCGCCCAGGTTGGCCAAACCGGCTATCTGCGCGTCTTTCACCAGCAACAAATAGGGCGTGCCACTTTGCGGCAACTGAGACGCGCTTTGCACCCCCACGCTGGGCGCGCTGCGATAAATGCCCAGCTCCCAGGCCACGATGGGGTCGAGCTGGTACACATAGACCGGCGTGCTGCGGTCTTGGGCCAGCAGCTTGTTCACGTTGTAGGCAATGCTGTATTTAAGGTAGGCGGTAAGCGTCATCGCTTCCAGAAAAATATAGAGCATGCACACCGCAAACACCGGGTAAATCACCGCTGTAAAACTGCGAACGTGCTGGCGCTGCGCCACCGCATAGCCCGCCAGCGCAAGAGCCAAGGCCACCATGGCGCCCAGCAGCCACGCATTGGCCACGTAAATCGCCAGCGCAAAAGTCAGCGCCAGCGTGAAAGCGATCACGCCGATCTGGGCAACAAAAAACGGGGTGCTGGCGCGCTGCAGCCACTGCGCCAGGTAGTTGGCGCTCAGGATCACCGCAAACGGGAACAGGATGACGGTGTAGTAATCAAGTTGAAAGGCCGTGGCGCTGAACAACCCAAAGGTGACGAAGAACGTACCGCACAGGAAGACGAACTTCGAACGCTCGTCCGCGCTTTGTTTGGCAAAGCCCCGCACGCCAGCAAACATGGCCGCCACAAATGCCGCCACCCAGGGCAAAAAGGCCCAGATGAACACGTGCACAAAGTACAGCGGCGTGCCTTCCTGGTTCTTGATCGGGCCAGAGTTAAAAAAGCGGCCAAATTGGCTATCCCACAAAAAGAAGCGTATGCCCGACACACCGGTTTTTCCGAACACTACTTTCTCGGGGTGTGCGTCAAACTGCAGGTACAGCGCCAGCACTTCGGGAAAGGTAAACAGCAGCGACAGGGCCAAAGCCAGCAGCCACTTGGCGCTCCAGAAATTGCGCCACTGGCCCCGGTAAATCCACATGCAAGCCAAGCCGCTGGCGATGGTAATCAGCGTAAAAATGCCCTTGGTCATGACCGAGATGGCGCTAAACACGGCGGCAAGCAAGAGGTATTTGGCCTTGGCCTGCGCGTCAAACCGCAGCCAGTAATAGCAAGCGGCGGTAATGCTGCCGGTCAAAAACGCCTCTGCCTTGATGGCGCTGGACGTGTACATCAGGTGGTAGGTGGACACCACCATCAGGAGCGCAATGAGCGCTACCTGCCGCCCGTAAAACATGCGGGCAATGCGGTAGGTGTAGTAGCTGCCCAGCAGGTGGAACAAAAAGCCCGGCAGGATGTAGTTAAAGGTGCTGACGCCGCCGATCTTGAAGAACAGCGCCGTCACCCAAAACGGAAAGTGCGGCTTGTCCAGCCAGTCCAGATTGTCCAGGACCAAGAAGCCCCAGTTGCCGGTCAGGGCGATGTGCTGCGACAGCGCCACGTACAACACCGAGTCGCCCTCGTTGATGATGGGCGTGAACAGCGAGGCGGCGTTGACCAGCAGCGCCAGCACAACCGCCCAGCGGATGTGCAGCGTGAGCGAGGGCGGGAACGTCGGCGAAAGCGTCGGCGGGTGGGCGTCCACCCTTGTCGAGCGACTCAAAGCGTCAGGATGGTGCAGCCTGTGGTCTTGCGCGCTTCCAGGTCGCGGTGGGCCTGTTGCACGTCTTCCAGCGGGTAGCGCTGGTCGATGTGAATCGTTACCTTGCCGCTGGTCACCGCCTCAAACAGGTCGTCGGCAATCTCCTGGGTGCTTTCGCGGGTGGCAATGTGGGTGAACAGCGTCTGGCGCGTGAGGTAAATCGAGCCCTTGGGGCCCAAAATGCCGGGCGCCATAGGCGCCACTGGGCCAGAGGCGTTGCCAAAACTGGCCATCAGGCCAAAGGGTGCAAGGCAATCGAGCGATTTGTCGAAAGTGTCTTTGCCCACCGAGTCGTAGACCACTTTGACGCCCTTGCCGCCGGTGATTTCTTTCACGCGGGCCACAAAGTCTTCGCTGCTGTAGTTGATGGCAAAGGCGGCGCCGTTTTTGAGTGCGAGTGCACATTTGGCGTCCGAGCCCGCAGTGCCAATGAGTTGCAAGCCCAGGGCCTTGGCCCATTGGCAGGCAATCAGGCCCACGCCACCAGCGGCCGCATGGAACAAAACAAAGTCTCCGGCCTTGAGGCCGCCCTGGGGCAAGGTGCGCTTGAGCAGGTATTGGGCCGTCATGCCCTTGAGCATCATGGCAGCACCCGCCTCGAAACTGATGGCGTCAGGCAGCTTGCACACGCATTTGGCCGGCATGACGCGGCGCTCGCAATAGGCGCCCGGGGGCTGGCTGGCGTAGGCGGCGCGGTCGCCCACCTGCAAATGCGTCACGCCCGCGCCCACGGCTTCGATTACGCCTGCGGCTTCCATGCCGAGTTGCACCGGCAGGCTCATGGGGTACAGGCCGCTGCGCTGGTAGACGTCAATAAAGTTCAAGCCCACCGCGTGGTGGCGAATGCGCACCTCGCCCGGGCCTGGCTCGCCTACGGCAATGTGCACCAGGCGCATTTGCTCGGGGCCGCCATGTTGGTCGATCTGGATGGAACGTGAGAGATTGGACGTCATGGCGAGGGCTCCGAAATGTGAGGATGGATTTGACAAGGGTGCAAAGGCGACTAGAACTGCGATGGATTATCAGGGCAGGCTGGAATAGCCCTGAGCCCGCGCCCGCAACGCCCGCGCGACAGGCCTTGGGTGGCTTGCGTGGTTAAAGTCGGGCGCATGAACAACCCGACTGGCGCGCGCCTGAGTCTCAAAGCCGTCTTGCTGCTGACCTTGCCGCCGCTGCTGTGGTCGGGCAACGCGGTGGTGGGGCGCATGGTGGCGCCCCTGGTCTCGCCCATGACGCTCAACCTGCTGCGCTGGAGCACGGCGCTGCTGATCTTGCTGCCGCTGGCACCCTGGGTGCTGCGCCGGGGCAGCCCTCTGTGGGGCCAGTGGCGGCGCTTTGCGCTGTTGGGCAGCCTGAGCATTGCCAGCTACAACGCCCTGCTCTACCTGGCGCTGACCACCTCTTCTGCCATGAACGTAACCCTGGTGGCCGCCAGCACGCCGGTGTGGATGCTCTTGATTGGCCGCCTGTTTTTTGGCACGCCTATTGGCCTGCGCCAGATGGGCGGCGCGGCCCTGTCCATTGGCGGCGTGCTGCTGGTGCTGTGCCGGGGCGAGCTTGATGTGCTGCTGCACCTGCGCCTGGTTGCAGGCGACCTGTATATGCTGCTGGCCTCGGTTGCCTGGGCTTATTACAGTTGGATGCTGGCCCACCCGACGCCCGAGTCGGGGCCGATTCGATCTGACTGGGCCGCGTTTTTGCTGGGCCAAACCGTGTTTGGCCTGGTCGGGGCCATGGGCTGCGCCTCTCTGGAGTGGACGCTGACGGACGCGCGGATGATTTGGGGCTGGCCGCTGGCGCTGGCCGTGCTGTTTATTGGCGTGGGGCCTGCGGTGCTGGCCTACCGCTCTTGGGGCGCCGGCGTGGCACTGGCGGGCCCGGCAAACGCCGGGTTTTTCATGAACCTCACGCCTTTTTTTGCTGCACTGCTGTCTGCAGCTTTCTTAGGCGAAGCACCGCAAGCCTTCCACGCCGCAGCATTTGTGCTGATCGTGGCGGGCATTGTTTTGTCCTCGCGCCGTTAAAAGGCAGGCCCTCCCCACGCACTTCTAGAAGCTGCCGGCAAAAGCGCCGCCATCGACCAACAGGTTTTGTCCGGTGATGTAGCCGGCAACAGGGCTGCACAAAAACGCGCACAGGGCGCCAAACTCTTGCGGAGTGCCAAAGCGCTGGGCCGGAATGCCTTTGCGGCGCTGCGCGGCCAGCGCGTCCACGCTTTGTCCTGTTTTGCCTGCGGCTATGGCAAACAGGCCGTTAAGCCGGTCCGTGTCAAAGGCGCCCGGCAAGATATTGTTGACGGTGACGCCTTGGGCTGCAATGCCGCTGCGCGCCAGGCCAGCGACAAAACCGGTCAGCCCGCTGCGCGCGCCGTTGGACAGGCCCAGCGCGTCAATCGGCGCCTTCACCGCACTTGAGGTGATGTTGATGATGCGCCCAAAGCCGCGCGTGGCCATGCCGTCTACCGTGGCCTTGATGAGTTCAATGGGTGTGAGCATATTGGCGTCCACTGCGCGAATCCAGTCGGCGCGCTCCCAATCACGAAAATTACCCGAGGGCGGGCCGCCCGCGTTGGTGACCACAATGTCAAAGTCAGGGCGCAGCGCAAACACCGCCGCGCGCCCGGCCTCGGTGGTGATGTCCTGGGCGCACACCTGCACTTGCGCGTTGTTGTCCGCACCCAGCGAGGCGCGGATTTCGGCGGCCCCTGCCTCCAGCACATCGGCGCGGCGCGCCACCATCAGCACATTGACACCCTCTTGCGCCAGCGCCTGCGCGCAGCCCCAGCCCAGGCCCCGGCTCGCGCCGCACACCAACGCCCACTTGCCTTGCAGTCCCAAATCCATGTTTTACCCCTTGTGAAATGTGTGTACCGGCGCCTTGCTGCGGGTGCAGACAAAAACGCCGCCCATGACCAAAACCGTGCCGCCCAGCACCCAGGGCGTGAGCGGCTCATCCAAAAACAAGGCGGCCATGGCCAGCGTGGACATGGGCCCGACCATGCCCACCTGCGCCGCCAGGCCCGCGCCCAGGCGCTCAATGCCCATCATCACCAGCACCACAGGCACCACGGTGCAAGCCGTGGCATTGACCAACGACAACCACCACACCGAGGCGTCCAGCGCCAGCAAGATTGACACCGGGCGCAGCAAGGCAAACTGGCCAATGCAAAACACACAGGCCACGCAGCTGGCCAGCCCCACCAGGCGCAGCGCACCCAGGCGGCGTACCAGTTCGCCGCTGTAGGACAAATACAAGGCATAACTGACCGCGCTGGCAAACACCAGACCCGCGCCAAGCCAAACGTCATCACCCGTGAGGCGCACCTCGTGGCCAAACACCAGCAACACGCCGCCGTAGCTAATGCCCAGCCCCGCCCACTGAAAACCGCTGATGCGCCGGCGGTACAAAAAGGCGCCCAAAATCAGCACCAAGGTCGGGTTGAGGTACAACACCAGGCGCTCGAAAGACGCGCTGATATAGGCCAGCCCAGCAAAATCAAGAAAACTGGCCAAGTAGTAACCGGTAAAACCCAGCCAAACCACACCCATTGCGTCCTTGCGCGTCAAACTTGGTGGCGCCACCCCCTGGCGCGGTCGGCCTGCCCACCAAGCCATCGCCACAAAAAACGGCAGCGCCAGCAGCATGCGCAGCATAAGGAAAGTGATGGCGTCCACGCCATGCCGGTAGGCCAGCTTGACGATGATGGCCTTGCCGCTAAAAGCCACCGCACCCAGCAAGGCCATGGCCAGGCCAGCAGCCATGGACGGCAGGGGCACAAGTGAGGTGGATGGCGAAGGCAGGGAAGACAAGTGGCGGATCCGTTTGAACGCAGGCACCAGGGCGCGCGAGGGGCTGTACAAGGCGAATTGTCGCTGGACTTGCCCAATGGCTTTGACGCCAAGCCCATACCGGTTCAGAATGAGACGCTCGTGTTACACCAAAGAGGCGTATCGAGCACTGCCCAAAGAAGCACGAAGGCTTATTCAAAAGGACACCCCTCATGAATGACCACCCATTAGCAGCCATGACTTTGGCAAGCGGAGCCTGGTTTTTGAGCATGGCATTGGGCGCAGGCGCCTTGGCCGCAACGCCTATGCCAGTCAAACCCTTTCGGATCATTGACACCACCTGCGACTTGGCAAGCAAAGAAATATCAACCACCGGGCAGTTTGTGTGCCAATACGTCTGCCGCGACCGGGATCACACCAAAGTGGCGGTGGTCTTTAGCAACTCAGGTTCGGCTCAATGCCGCACACCGATTGACAAAAAGGTAAAGCAAAACATTAAAACGGAGCCCTGAACAAGTCGCCACAGCAAACGCCTACACGTCGGTCCAACAGGCCGCCTGCCCTGTACCGCCCTACAGCGCACCCATCTCGCTGCGGATATACAGCACGCGCTTGGCTAGTTCGTAATTGGCGTCGGCGGGCTCAAGCCGCCAGCCCGAAGTGAGCATGCGGTTCATGTACTGGCGGTTGTAAATGAAGGCAAAAATTAGCTGCGACAGACCGGCCGACACAATCGTAATGAGCAGGTGCATGAGGGCCACGCCAACTTCGCCCCGAAGCAGTGGCACAAACCAGCCAAACAGCAAATACGTCCAGCTGTATCCGATGTAGCCGGTTTTCACCAGACCCGATTCGGCGTGAAAGATGCACACCGGCTTTTGCAAACCCAATAAGAGCACCCCCACCACAATGGGGCTTACCACGACCACAAATATCAACCAATGGTAGAGGGAAAATCCACCCATATTGGGCTCCTTCACAGCATGTGGTTCCAGTATAGGCCGACTTGCCGCAGCGCGGTAATGCGCCAGCGCAGCGCCTACAAGTCGCGGCGCCGACTGATTCCCCTTAAATAGCTCTCCATTTCAGACCATTGCAAAGGCTTCAGACGCAAGCCCACGCCCTGGGCCGCAAGCTCGTCGGCTAAACCCGGATCTGTATCACCACTGATCAACAAGGCGGGCAGGTCTGCGAGAAACAGGCTTCTTGCCCGCTGTATTACCTGCAAGCCGGTCTCACCCCCATGCAAACGGTTGTCGGCAATCACCAGGTCCGGGGCCTGTGCGCCCAACTTGCCAAGCAGTTGCGCCCCCGTGCTTGCCGCAATCACCTGGTGGCCCACTGCCTCGAGTGAAAGGGTCAAGGCCAGGCGTGCGTTATCGTGGTCGCCCACCAAGCCAATGCGCAGCGCGTGGGGTGCTACTGGCTCAGACGCCACCAGCTCATCTGCCTGCCACTGCACCAGGGGCAGCTCCAGCGCAAACATGGAGCCGCGGCCCGCACGCGAGCACATGCGAACCCGCAATCCCAACAGTGCCGCCGTCTTGGCCACCATGGAAAGCCCCAATCCGCTGCCAGGCATATTGCTCTCGGCGCTGAACTGCGCAAACTCCTGGGCGATCAGCTCCGACTGACTGCGGTTCATGCCCACGCCGCTGTCCCAAATCTCAATCCAATAGCAACCCTGCCGGTGCCGCAAGGCCACCAAAACGCCGCCCGCGCTGGTGTGAG
>CAMDHS010000083.1 GCA_945898115.1 Comamonas sp. lk | reverse complement strand
CGCTTTTTTGAGCGCGCCGAGATCAAGCACGCGCTGGCCTATTTGCGCCTGCTGGCCAACCCCAACGACGACACCAGCTTTATGCGGGTGGTGAACTTTCCGGCGCGCGGCATTGGCGCGCGCAGCATGGAGCAGTTGCGAGACATGGCCAAGGCCTCGGGTTGTTCGTTTCATGACGCGGTGAGCGCCGTGGCGGGCAAGGCCGGCACGCTTTTCGGCGCCTTTGTCGCCAAGATTGACGTGCTGCGCGAACAAACCGCCAACTTGAGCCTGCGCGAAACCGTGGCGCTGATGCTCGACAGCAGCGGGCTACTGGCGCACTACCGTCTGGAGCGCGAGGGCGAGGACCGCATCGAGAACTTGGAAGAACTCGTCAACGCCGCCGAGAGCTTTGTGCGCCTAGAAGGCTTTGGCCGCAACGCGCCAGGGCAAACGCCAACGGACGGCGCCTTGACCCAAAGTCCCGCCAGCCAGGGCCTGAACCCTGATATGCCGCCGCCCGAGCCCGAATTTGGCGACACGGGCGAGACCCTGTCGCCCCTGGTGGCCTTTTTGACCCACGCCGCGCTAGAGGCGGGCGACAACATGGCCCAAGCCGGGCAAGACGCCATCCAGCTCATGACGGTGCATTCGGCCAAAGGCCTGGAATTTGACTGCGTATTTATTACCGGCATGGAAGAGGGCCTGTTTCCCCACGAAAACTCCTTGAGTGACCGCGACGGCCTGGAAGAAGAGCGTAGGCTGATGTACGTGGCCATCACCCGCGCGCGCCAGCGCCTGTACCTGAGCCATTCGCAAACCCGCATGTTGCACGGCCAGACCCGCTACAACCTCAAAAGCCGCTTTTTTGACGAGCTGCCCGAGGAATGCCTCAAGCTTCTCACCCCCAAGCGCCAGCCGGTGCGCGGCAGCTGGGGCCAGGGAGGTGGAAGTTACGGCGGCCACGGTGGTGGCTCCAGCAGCAGCTACCCAAGCGCGTCCACATCCGCCGGATCTGCCACCTACGGCAGCGGCGCCCCCGTGCCCCGCAAGACTGAGCCCGAGCACGGCCTGCGTTTGGGCATGCAGGTGTTTCACAACAAGTTTGGCGAAGGCACGGTGCTCACGCTCGAAGGCGCAGGCGACGACGCGCGTGCGCAAATCAACTTTCCGCGCCACGGCACCAAGTGGTTGGCGCTGAGCGTGGCCAAACTCACGCCGGTGTGAAGCTTCCGCCTCATGTTTTTTCGCTTGCTGTCGATGTAACAGTGCGGGAAGGTCACGGCGAACCCGAGCGCAGTTATGGAAAGCATCGTTATGGGATATCTGATTTCGTTTGTGCTGGGCGTTTTTGTTGCTACCGTTGGCGTTAGCGGCGTGGCCACAGCGCTTGACAAAGCCGTACAAAAAACGCAGGTCTATCTGCTGGAAAACGTCAAATAGCCTGCTGCCTGGGCTTGGCTTGGCTTGGGCAGTTTTAAGGTGCCAAGAACTCTTTGATGCCTGAAATCAAGGTCAACGCGACCGCTTCTTCATGGCTGCCGCGCCACCAAGGCTGGTCTCGGTATTCGGTGGCATCAATCACCAAGGCAAAAACCATCAACAGCACAAAGCCGGAAGCAATACCAAACATGGCGCCTAGTGTGCGGTGCGCGGGTTGGGAGCCATTGCGGGGAAATAAGTAACGGTGCAGCAAAACCATTTTGTGACCCAAGTACAGCGTTACCACTACAGCGATCAGCGCTCCAAGCTCGTTGCGAATCGACTCACCGGGGCCACCTAAGGGTAGATGGGGCGCAATGGCTGGGCCGAATTTGATTGTTGCAATCAGCGTAAACACCAGGCCTAATAAAGTGAGCGCCTGCGGCATCCAGCCGCGCCAAGCGCCGACTGCGACCGAAATGAGTAGCGTTGATGCAAATAAAAGGTCTAGAAAGTTCACAATTCAGTCGTAAGCAAAGGGTATTTCGGCCCCGAGGTCTAGCGACAAGCAGTGCGCTGGATTGGGCGGCGCCATGCCTGATTTTTTGGCCACATGCACTTCCCAAAGTGATAAATACACTAGTGTATCTAAAAAAATGAAAAATATGACTAAGTCATTTTTTCAAGCCTAAAGTCGCTTCATCGCAAGTGCTGTGGCATAGCTACTAACATAGAACGCTTATGCCTACAACAGCCCACGCGTCTCTCTTGCCCACCGAACCCCCTATTGCGTGGCGCCAAGACGCCAGCGTGATTGGTCTGGTGGGCCTGGCGCACGCCAGTTCGCATTTCGGCCACCTGATACTGCCGCTGCTCTTTCCGGTGTTCATGCGGGAGTTTGGCTTTAGCTATTCCGAGCTGGGCTTGCTGATGACGGTGTTTTTTGTCGTCTCTGGCATCGGTCAGGCCAGTTCGGGGTTTTTGGTAGACCGCGTAGGTGCGCGGCCTTTGCTGTTTGCGGCCTTGGGTCTGTTTATCGCTGCTTGCCTGCTGGCCTCGGTGTCCGGCAGCTATGGCGCGCTGGTGGCGGTGGCGGCCTTGGCGGGCGCGGCCAATGCGCCGTTTCACCCGATTGACTTCACCATCCTCAACCAACGCGTGTCCGCCCCGCGCCTGGGCTACGCCTTTAGCGCCCACGGCCTGACTGGCAACCTGGGCTGGGCTACGGCGCCGGTGTTCTTTGCCGGTTTGGGCTCGGTGCTGGGCTGGCGCCAGACTTACCTGGCGGCGGCGGCTTTTTTTGCGCTGGTCTTGCTGGTGCTGGTGCTCAAGCGCGAACACCTGCAAACCCGGGTGCTGGCACGCAACCCGGTGGCTGACCCCGGCCACGCCATGGCTTTCATGAAGCTGCCGGTGGTGTGGTGGTGCTTTGGCTTCTTTTTGCTCTCGACCATGACGCTGGCCGTGGTGCAGGGCTTTGCGGTGTCCATTCTCAAAGCCATGCACGGCGTGGGTTTTGAGGCGGCCACCCTCACGCTGAGCGCCTACATGCTGTGTGGCGCGATGGGCATGCTCGTGGGCGGTTTTGTGGCGGCGCGCACCGTGCACAGCGACCGGGTGGTGGCGCTGACCATGGCTGCCGGTTCGCTCTTGCTGGCCCTGTGTGGCACCGGCTGGCTGAGCGCCACGCCCACCATGGTGGTGCTGGCCGCCACCGGTTTTGCCGTAGGCATTGGCGGCCCCTCGCGCGACATGATGATCAAGCGCGCCACGCCCCAGGGCGCCACCGGGCGTGTTTATGGCCTGGTGTATTCGGGGCTGGACACCGGTTTTGCGCTGTCGCCGATTGTGTTTGGTGCCTTGATGGACCGAGGTTTGTATGGCGCCACGCTCTTGGGCGCCGCCGCAGTGTTGATGCTAAGCGTGGTGGCCGCGCTGGGCGTGGGCCGCCGCACCCAGCGCGTGCCCGCCTGAACCGGGGCGAGCCTTAGCCCCAACGCCCCTTTTTTGCACCGACGCAACATGCCCCACCGCCACCACAGCTCGCCCGCCCATTTGCTCACGCCGGTCATGCACGGCGTGCTCGAGCGCATTGCCCGCGCCGGCCATGTGCCCATGCACGCGCTGTCGCCCCAGCAGGCGCGCGCCGCTTATGCCGCAGGCTCTGGCGTGCTGGACCTGCCCGCCCAGGCCCTAGCGCGGGTGGAAGACCATTTGTTTGCCACCCGCGACGGCGCGCAGCTACTGGCCCGCCTGTACGCGCCCAGCGCCGAGCGCCTGCCGGTGCTGCTGTATTTTCATGGCGGTGGCTTCACCATTGGCAGCGTGCAAACCCACGACACCTTGTGCCGCCGCCTGAGCCACCTGGCGCACTGCGCCGTGGTGTCGGTGGACTACCGGCTGGCGCCCGAGCACCGCTTTCCCACCGCATTTGAAGACGCGTGGGACGCGCTGGCCTGGCTGGCTGCGTCGGGCGCAAGCCTGGGGCTGGATGGCAGCCGCATAGCCGTGGGCGGCGACAGCGCTGGCGGCACGCTGGCTGCGGCCTGCGCCATTGCCGCGCGCGACGCGGGCCTGCCGCTGGCACTGCAACTGCTGTTTTACCCCGGCACCTGCGGCCACCAAAACACCGATTCGCACCGGCGCTTTGCCAAGGGCTTTGTGCTGGAAGAGCCGCATATTTCCTACTTTTTTAAGCACTACCTGCGCGGCCCGGCTGACCGGGACGATTGGCGCTTTGCGCCCCTGGACGGACGGGACGCGCAGGGTGACCTGGTGGACGTGGGCGATGTGGCGCCGGCGTGGGTGGGTTTGGCCGAATGCGATCCGCTGGTGGACGAAGGCGTGTTGTACGCTGACCGCCTGCGCTTGGCGGGCGTGCCGGTAGACCTGGAAATTTACCGGGGCGTGGTGCATGAGTTCATCAAAATGGGCCGTGCGGTGCCGCAGGCGCTGCAGGCGCACGCGGACGCGGCGCGGGCTTTGAGAAGGGCGTTTGACCATGGCTGAAGCATTGCAGAAATTGGCAGACTTTCGCATGCACCACCGCTTGCGGGTGCGCTGGGCAGAGGTGGATTTGCAAAAAATCGTATTCAACCCCCACTATCTGATGTACGTGGACACAGCCATCGCCGACTACTGGCGCGCCATTGCGCTGCCGTACGAGCAAACCCTGCACGCGCTGGGCGGCGAGCTGTTCGTTAAAAAATCGACCCTGGAGTTTCACGCCTCCGCGCTCTACGACGACCGCCTGAGCGTGGGCCTGCGCTGCGCGCGCATGGGGAACTCGTCGGTGCAGTTCTTGAGCGGTATTTTTCGGGGCGAAGAACTGCTGGTCAGCGCCGAACTGATCTATGTGTTCGCCGACCCGGTAGCCAAACGGGCGCTGCCCGTGCCCCAGGCCCTGCGCCAGACCATGTTGGGTTTTGAGCGTGGTGAGCCGGTTGTCAGCACCACCTTTGCCCCTTGGAGCGAAGTGAGCGCAGCAGTGCGAAGCCTGCGCTCCGCCGATGAGCACGACGCCACGGCCCTGCATTGCCTGTTGCGTAACGCCCTGGGCGAACCAGTAGCCACAGCCCGGCGCTGCGCTGGGTTGCAAACTGTGGATGGAGTGGCAGTAGCCGAGCTGCTGCGCGGAGCTGGCTGGGGCAAGGCGGCGGTGGCGGCTTGGGCCGCGCACACCGGCGGCGGCCCAGCGGCTTAAATGTCTTCGAGCAAGGCGTAGGGCAGGGGCAGCAGCGTGAGTGCCGGGCCGCTGGGGCTGCCGAGGTGCAACTCGCCCGCTTCTGCGGCGCTGGTTTGCATGGACAGGATTGCCAGCCAAGGCCCTTGTGCACTGCGGGCGGCTTGTACCACCAGGCCACAGGGCTGATCGGGGTCTTGGCTTGAAAACAGCTCTTGGCCCGCAGCCACGGGGGGGGCCAGCGGGCCTTCGCTGCCCGCTGCGTCGAAAGCCTGCGCTTGCGCTACGCCGTCCGCCCATTGCGCAATGTAGGCGCGGCGCTTCAAGGTGCCGCGAAACTGGCTGCGCGCCACCACTTCCTGGCCGGGGTAGCAGCCTTTCTTGAAGCTCACGCCGCCCACCGACTCAAAATTCAGCATCTGCGGCACAAAGGCTTCGGCCACAGCCGCGCTCACGGTAGCTATGCCGCTCAAAACTTCGCTGCATTGCCAATCGGCCAGCGCCAGGGTCGGCCCGGCGGGGGCAGGTGCGCTGGCGGGGCTAAGCCAAAGCTGGCGCGCCACGCCCTGGGCTGGGTACAACTGCACCACGCTGGCCTCGCCCATGTTGGCGGCGCTCCAAGGGGCGTTGGCCTGGTCGCCCAGGCTGGCGGTGCTTTGGCCCAGCAGCCCATAGATCGCGAAATCGGCGCCGGCGTCGCGCAGCTTGGCCTTGGCGCGCATGACAAACATGGACAGGCGTTTGAGCGTGGTCGCCAGCAAGTCGGCGCTACAAACCAGCAAAACGTCGCCCTTGTCGCGCTTGGGTGCCACAAAACTGGCCTGCATGCGGCCCTTGGCCGAGCAAAAAGCGGCCAGGCGGGCCTGGCTGGGAGCGAGCTGGTTGAGGTCGTTGCTGAGCTGGCCGTTCAAAAAGCGAATAGCGTCTTCGCCGCTGACTTCAATCACGCCCAGGTGTTGCAGGCGGGCGACGCCACTGGCGGGCAGTCGCAGGGCGCTGGCATCGGACACGGGGGAAGTGGTGACAGCAGTGGGTTCGCTGGCGAGCGATGCAAAAGGTGGGAGGGCAGAATTTGTGGTGGTGGGCGCTTGCATGCCCGAATTATGCGGCCCGCCCGATATCCGCATGATTGACGCGGCCAGGATCATCCGGTGGGGCCGGCGCCTTGGCGCGGTTGCTAGTCTTCCACGATCAGCGCGCAGGGCGCCTTGACCTTCAGAAGTTTGGCGCGTTCGTTGCACAGGGATACGGCCAGACGTTCGCCCTGGGCTGACAGGCGCACGTAAATGGCGCAGCTAAACGCCATTTTCATACCATCGGTGCGGCTGTCAAAGGCCGCAGCGCAGTGGCCGTAGCGCCCCAGATCGGGCTTGTTCTTGGCGTATTGCTCCAGCAGCGGTTGGGGCAATTGGTGCGGGGCAATGGTGAGCGGCCCATCCGTTGCATGCGCGCCCAGCAGGCTCAGGCAAAGCAGTGTGGCGAAAACTGTTTTTAATGCTTGCATGGGCGGATCTTAGCGAGTAACGGGGCGCTTGGCGACTCGCCTAGCTGCCCAGTCCGATCGGTGCTGGCGTGTGCATGGCGATGCGGGTGAAAAGGCGGTCATACAGGGGCTCGCGCGGGTACTTCCCAGTTAATGGGTTGCCCTGGCTTGCAAATGCAGCGTCCAGCAGCACCCAGTCGGCGGGTTCGAGCACCTTGCGCGCCTCAGGAATCACTACCGTCTCCTCCAGCCGGATATGACCCAGGTAGAACTCGACATAGGCCTTGAGCGCTTCCTCGAATTCGCCACGGCGCGAGTCGCCCAGCAATTCCCAACCCAGCAGCAGGTGTTGCAGTTCGCGCACCTTGGCCTCGCCCACGTCGTGTTCGTGGGTGAGCTGCGCAATCACTTCACGCGTAGCGGCAGAGCGCGCGGCCACGGGCGGGAACAGCAGCTCGGTTTCCTTGGTGTGGTGCAGGCGCTCGGGAAACTCGTCCATATAAAACAGCATGGCGCGCATCACGTCAAAAAACTGCTCCGGCCTGTCTTGTGGCCCGCGCTGCACCAGCATGCCCATGGAGCGCAGCATGGCGGTCAGCGCTGTGTGTTCGTCGTGGATGATGCGGATGCTTTGGTGGGTCATGGTGCGGGCACAGTGGTTGAAGTCAGCAGACGGCTTGAGCGTCCCACGGGCAGCATCGGCGTGATTTGATTTGCATCAAACCCTGCCGTATTGCCGACGAGCCCGTGGACGTCCGGCGGCAGGTTTAACCGCAGCTGCCCAAATAGCCGCAATGGGTGCAATAGTCGCAGCCGTCTTTTTTGATCACCGCGTGGGCACCGCATTCCTGGCATTTCTTGCCCGCCATGGTTTGGGGCGCCTGGCCACCTGAGGGCACGACGTCTGCGGGTTTCTGCGCCCCGTCGTTGCGCTGCGCCATGATGTTCTGGATGGCGTAGCCAATGGCCGCCACTTCGGAGTCATGCCACAGGGGTAGCTGCGCGCCGTCGCTGCGGGTAAAGCTGCCCAAGCGTACCGGGCCACGGTCCCAGGCCACTTTGCGCATGTCGGCCAGCGCCCTCTCCAAAAAGCCGCCACGCGCGGCCAGCGACAAGAGCCGCATGCTCGACGTCATCCATTGCTGCGATTCGCCGCTTTGGCCCACGGGCATGAAAAACTCGATGGCTCGCTCGACCATACCCACGCCGCTGGGGTGGGCCACGGGCATAAAGGACACCACCAGGTACAGGGTTTTGTGGCCCTCTTGCGTCCAATATTCCACCTTCTCGGCCACGGCGGACAGCGCGCCCTTGGGGCGGCTCTCAATCACGCTGCGCATGGGGTCGGCAGCCACGGGCGCCGTCCCTGCGGCAGGAGCAGGTGCGCTTGCGGCCGGGCCAGCTTCGAGCACCGAGCCCAAAATACTGTTGGGGCGGTAGGTGGCCAGGCCCTTGAGGTGCGCCTGCCAGGCCTGCAAATACAGGTGCTTGAAGGCGTCAAACGGGTAGTCGCCCGGCACATTCACGGTTTTGGAAATAGCGGTGTCGATGAGCGGCTGCACCGCCTTCATCATGGCGATATGCGCTTCGGCGGGCATGTCCAGCGCGCAGACAAAGCTCTCGGGCAAGGCGTCGGTATCGCCGCCCAAGTGCTTGAACACGCGCCAGGCATGGTCTTCCACCGCGTATTCCAGCGTGCTGCCGTCGGCCTGGCGTTTTTTGCGCCGGTAAACCCACGAAAACGAAGGTTCGATGCCGTTGGACGCGTTGTCGGCAAAAGCCAGGCTCACCGTGCCCGTGGGCGCGATTGACAGCAAGTGGCTGTTGCGGATGCCGTGGCTGCGGATCGATTGCTTAAGTGCCTCGGGCAAGCGGCCTACAAAGTTGTCTGCTTGCAAATAGGTGCTGGCGTCAAAGGCCGGGAAGGCGCCTTTTTCTTGCGCCAGCGCCACCGAGGCGCCATAGGCCGCGTCGCGCATGTGGCGGGCAATCAGGGTGGCCATGTCGCGCCCGGGCGCGCTGTCGTAGCGCAGGCCCAGCATGGTCAGCGCATTGCCCAGGCCGGTAAAGCCCACGCCAATGCGGCGTTTGGCGGCGGCCTCGGCCTTTTGCTGGGGCAGCGGCCAGTAGGTCAGGTCCAGCACATTGTCCAGGGCCCGCACCTGCATGGCCACGGCGTGCTCAAAGCGTTCAAAGTCAAAGCTCGCCGGGCCTTCCACGCCAAACGGGTGGCGCACAAAGCGCGGCAAGATCACCGGGCCCAGATCGCAACAGCCGTAGGGGGGGAGTGGCTGTTCGCCACAGTTGTGGGCGTGCAGGCCATTGGCGTCAAAGGCGTGTACGTCGGGCACGGTGACGTCAAACACTTCTTCGGTGCCGTCGGGCGTGATGGATTCCACCGTGGCCGTAAAGCGCTCGCGGTTCAGGCTGCGACGAAAGCCGCCCAGCAATGCCTCCAGGCGTGCGGCCTTGTCGGTGTCGCAAAAGCCCACGGCCTGCGCAAACACTTGCAGGTTGTCGCCACTGACCACCAGCTCGTGCTGCGCCCGCGTGTCGTACCACTGTACGCCGCCCCGGCCGTCGGGCAGGGCGGACGCCGAGGCCGTGCGGCGATTGCGGTATAGGGTGCTGACCACGCCCAGGCGCAGCAGCTTGCGCTGGGCGCTTTGCAGCAATGCTTCGTCGCTTTGCGACAGACGGATACTCACCCCCTTGTCGTGCGTTCCTTGCACCGAGCCATCGGCGTCAAACAGGCCGCGCAGCGTGGCTGCGACAAATTCGCTAGAACCGCGCTCCATGGCCGGTGTCAGGGTCTTGTGGCCCACTTTCATGCCCATAGAAAAAGCCAGGTCGCGCAGCGCCACAGATGCCAGGCGGCGTTCACCGCGCACGGCAACAGGCCGCTGAAAACCGACAAAGTCGGCGCGGTGGTCGAGCGTGGCCGCAGCGGCTTGTGCGGCCTCCATCACGCCGGCCACGCCTGAGCGTGCCTGAACACTGTTGCCGTTGGCCACTTGTTTGAATTCGGGCGCCCAGACCGACAGCACGGCCTTGTCCGCCTTGAGCGTGCCGTCCCCCACCAGCAAACCCAGCAGATAACCCTGCGCCGCAGTGCCTGCACCCTCCCATCCGCCCAGAGTGCGCTGGTTTTGCAGCAGCACTTCGTCGCCCGGCTGCAATTCACCAGCGGCAACCCAATCGGTTTGCAGCGCATAGCGTGTTTTGTGCGAGACGCGGCGCACGCGGTGGTCTGCGGTCAGGCGCAGGCGGTAGCCTTCACGGGTTTGCAGGCGGAGCACGGGCTTTACGCCCGTGGAAAAGAAGCCCTGGCTTTCAACCGGATAGGCCCGGCCATCGACTACAGCGCTGAAGCTGCGCCCCACCAGATCCGCCACCTGCGCGGCGCCCTCGGTGGTCATGACCCAGGTGTCTGCGGTGACGCAGGGGTTGGTCGCGGCAATCGATTCGATGGCGCGCAGGTTGTTGTCTTGGTGGATGCGGTCCAAAAACAAAATGCCGGGTTCGGCAAAGTCGTAGGTTGAACGCATGATGGCGTCCCACACTTCCTGGGCGGGCATTTCCTGGTAAATCCACAGACCGTCTTCACGCTGGTGGGCACCTGCCGCAATGCGCTCAAGCCCGGGGCGGGCGCTGTGCACCAGTTGCCAGTTTTGCTGGTGCGTGAGCGCATGCATAAAGGCGTCGGGCACAGCCACCGACACGTTGAAGTTGTTCCAGCGCCCGGGCGTGCGCTTGGCGCCGATGAATTCAAAAATATCGGGGTGGTCGATGCGCAGCACGCCCATCTGGGCGCCCCGGCGCGCGCCAGCGCTCTCGACCGTGGCGCAGGAATGGTCAAACACATTGATGTAGCTGCAAGGCCCTGAGGCCATCGACGCCGTGCCCTTGACTTCGGCCCCGCGCGGGCGGATGCGCGAAAAGTCGTAGCCCACGCCGCCACCCCGGCGCATGGTCTCGGCGGCCTCACGCAGCGCCTCGTAAATACCGGGGTAGCCCTCGCTGTCCACGCCCTGGATGCAGTCGCCCACGGGTTGTACAAAGCAGTTGATCAGTGTGGCCTGGATGGAGGTGCCGGCCGCACTCATGATGCGCCCAGCGCCAATGGCACCGTCGCGCAGATTGTGCAAAAACAGGGCCTCGTACTTGGCTTGTTGGGCTGGTTTTTCGACCGAGGCCAGGGCCTTGGCTACACGGCGCAGCACGTCGTCAGCGCTGGTTTCGCCGGGTTTGAGGTATTTTTCGCGCAGCACGTCGTCACAAATGGTTTGCGGTGGCATCGCGGCGGCCAAGAGGCTGGGAAGTTTGGCGTTCATGCGGCGACTCCGTGCTTGGTGGAACGCGGTTTTGTGGGCTCCGGGACAGGCACAGACACCGGTACGATAGCCCCGAGCATCCATTGCATCAATTCGGC